>JAOPXW010000160.1 GCA_025964935.1 Friedmanniella sp.
GCCGTCGCCGCTCCCCTCGCGGGCGCGGCTCGCCGCGGCGGCCGCCACCGTGCCGGTACCGCACGACCGGGTCTCGCCGACCCCGCGCTCGAAGACGCGCATGGCGACGTGGCGCTCGCCGAGCGGCTCGACGAACTCGAGGTTCACCCCGTCGGGGAAGCGCTCCGCGGGCTCCCACACGGGTTGCCGCGTGAGGTCCAGCGCCCCGAGACGTTGCTCGAAGCTCACCGCGTGCGGGTTGCCGACGTCGACCGGGGTCGCGTCGTACGCCGTCCCGCCGGCGGTCGTGACGCGCACGACCCCGGGGTCGACCGTGACCGTGCCCATCCCGACGCGGATGCGTCCGTCGACGAGGACCGAGGCCGGCTTCAGCCCGGCGCGCGTCGCGACCGGGACCTCGGCGCCGCTGGCCAGCCCCTCGTCCAGCAGGTAGCGCACGAACACCCGGACCCCGTTGCCGCACATCTGCGCGACGGAGCCGTCGGCGTTGCGGTAGTCCATGAACCACAGCCCGGGGTCGCCGTCCCACTCCGGGACGTGCCGGGCGAGCACGACGCGCAGGAGACCGTCGGCGCCGACACCGGCGTGGCGGTCGCACAGGAAGCGCACGTCGTCGACGGATGGGTCGAGCACGTTCTCACGGTCGAGCAGGACGACGAAGTCGTTCTGCGTCCCGTGCCCCTTGCTGAACCGCCACCGCCGCACGCGACGATCATCCCACCCCGGGCGCGGCCGCCCGCCCCGCTGACGTTCAGTCGCAGGCGGTGGCCGACGCCTCGGCGCCGGTCGCGGCCGTCTCGTACTCCCCGATCGCCGCCACCTTGGCCGCGGAGGCCGAGGTCGGGTCGAACACGTAGCCGAGCCACTCCTTCGCGAGGCGCCGGGCGAGCTCGATGCCCACCACACGCTGGCCGAAGCACAGCACCTGGGCGTCGTTGCTGAGCACGGACCGCTCGACCGAGAAGGAGTCGTGGGCGGTCACGGCGCGGATGCCGGGCACCTTGTTGGCGCTGATGGCCACCCCCAGACCGGTGCCGCAAACGAGCAGGGCCCGGTCGGCCTCGCCGTTGGCGACCATCCGGGCGGCGGCGACGGCGATGTGGGGGTAGGCGGTGTTCTCGTCCTGGCTGACCCCGACGTCGATGACCTGGGCCACGCGGGAGTCGCCCTCGAGGTCGGCCTTGAGGATGTCCTTGTACTGCACGCCGGCTTCGTCGGCGCCGACGACGATCCGGAGCTGGGGGGTCTGGGTGGTCTCGGTCATGGTCTCTTCTCTCTCGGGGTCGAACTGCTCAGGAGGCGGGGGTGGCGAGCACGTCACCGATGGCGGTGACGATCAGGCCCATCGAGACCGCACCCGGGTCGGGGGTGCCGACACTGCGCTCGGCCAGCGGCCGGGCCCGGCCGATCTTCGGGGTCAGGGACGACGTCTCCTCCGCAGAGGTAACGCAGACCTGGGCCGCACTCTTCCAGGCCTCGGCCAGCGGTTGCCCGGCCTCGACCCCGGAGCTCAGCGCGTCGACGAAGGGGAACAGCGCGTCGAGCATGGTCTTGTCGCCCAGCTCGGCCTTGCTGAACGCCTTCAGGTTGGTGGCGGACTCCCGTACGGCGGCCGCGACCCGGGCCGGGGTGACCGCCTCGACGTTGCCGAGCGAGCTGCCCACCCCGTCCAGCAGCAGGCCCCAGAGGATGCCGCTGGTGCCGCCGGCCTTGTCGCCGAACGCGGCCCCGGCCGCGGTGAGCACGGTCTGCACCCCGCCCTCGGTCTGCTCGGCGGCCTCGGCCGCCGCGGTCGAGCCACGCGACATCCCGATGCCGTGGTCGCCGTCGCCGGCGACCGCGTCGATCTGCCCGAGGTAGTCGCGGTGCTGCTCGACGGTGTCGTTCAGGGCGCGGACGGCGCGCCGGACGACCTCCGCCGCCCGGCGGGACTCCTCGCTCGCCGCGTCCACCTTGGCCTCGGCGACGTCGTCGAGGACCGTACGGCGCTCGGTGAACCGCTCGTTGACCACGGCCACCCCGCGGCGGAAGGCGGGCGTCTCGGCCGGGGCGACCCAGTAGGACTCCAGCTCCTCGTCCAGCCAGGTCACCGAGAGCGAGCAGCCGGCCATGTCGAGGCTGGTGACCAGCTCGCCGACCTCAGGGTCGACCAGCACCACCCCGGCCTGCTCGAGCAGCGCGGCGACGTCACCCCAGAGGACGAACAGCTCCTCGTACTTGGTGGCGCCGAGACCGTTCAGCAGCACCGCGGCGCGACCGCTGACTCCGGCCGGACGCTCGGCGAGGACCTTCTCGACCAGGGTGGCGGCCAGCTCGGTCGCCGGCATCCACGGCGCCGAGCTGATGCCGGGCTCCCCGTGGATGCCCAGGCCGAAGTCCATCTGGCCCGGCTCGACGTGGAACAGGGGCTCGTCGGCCCCGGGCATGGTGCAGCCGTCGAAGGCCACGCCGAAGGAGAAGGTGGCGGCGTTGGCGGCGTTCATGACCCGCTCGACCTCGTCCAGGCTGGCCCCGGTCTCGGCGGCCGCCCCGCCCAGTTTGTAGACGGTGAAGGTGCCGGCGATGCCGCGGCGCTTGACCTGCTCGGCGGGGTCGGCGGAGGCGATGTCGTCGGTCACGAAGACGATCCGGGTGTCGATGCCCTCGGCCCGCAGCCGGTCGGCGGCCACGGCGAAGTTCAGCCGGTCCCCCGCGTAGTTGCCGAAGGACAGCACCACCCCGGCGCCGCCGTTGGCGGCCCGGCCGATCCGGTAGACCTGCTCGGCCGAGGGGGAGGCGAAGAGGTCGCCGAGGACGCACGCGTCGGCGAAGCCGGTCCCGACGACCCCGTTGTAGGAGGGGAAGTGGCCCGAGCCGCCGCCGATCACCAGGCTGACCTTGCCCTCGAGCGGGCCGCCGGCCCGGACGAACCCGGACGCGCCCGCCACCCGCTGCACGTAGCGCGGGTAGGCCAGGGCGAAGCCCCGGATGACGTCGTCCTTGAACGTCGCCGGGTCGTTGTACACGTGCGTCATGGTTGCCTCCACAAGAGATGTCAGACGTGGGTTGACCGACGAGGGCTCGCGCCCGGACCCCTGCGGGGCCGGTGGGTCAGCGGGCGATCTCGAAGGCGATGCCGGCCGCCGACCAGGCCGCGAGCACGGCGGGGTCGGCGTCGGCATCGGTGATGATCAGGTCGAGCTCGGTCAGCGCGGCGATCTGCAGCAGCGCGAGCCGGTTGAGCTTGGTGTGGTCGACCAGCAGGTAGCGCTTGCTGGCGGAGTTGAGCATCTCGCGCTTGAGGGCGACGATCTGCTCCTCCTGGTGGAACATGTCGGTGGTCGAGACCGCCGCCGTGGACATGAACACCGCGTCGACGTGGATGCCCCGGACCTGCTGGTTGGTCTGGACCCCGACGAAGGAGTCGTGCGCGGTGTCGTAGCGGCCACCGATCCCGATCACCGTCAGGTTGTGGTCGCGGGTCAGCTCACTGAGCTGGCGCAGGCCGGTGACGAAGGTGGTGGCCACGTGCAGCGGGGCCCGGTCGGGCAGCCCGTCGATCATCTTGAGCACGGTCGTGCTGTCGTCCAGCAGGATCGACATGCCCGGGTGCACGTAGGCCAGGGCGGCGTGCGCGATTGCCGTCTTCTGGGCCGCCATGCTGGCCAGCCGGGAGGAGATCTGGGACTCGAACACCCCGGACGGCTGGGCGGTCCCCCCACCGTGGAACTTGCGCACCACCCCGCGGCGCTCGAGCTCGTCGAGATCACGGTGGATGGTCACGATGCTGACCCCGAAGCGGCTGGCCAGGTCCTGCGCGGTGGCCGAGCCCGCCTCGAGCACGGCCTCGGTGACCAGCCGCTTGCGCAGCTCGGTCTTGCTCTCGTGCGGGGTGTCGCGTCCGCCGTCTGAGCTGGCCATGCCTCCCCGAGGTGGTTGGTGCGGAGGCCGGCTGGACGCGGGGTTCTCCCCCGGGCCCTTCTCGACCGTGACAGGCGTCGCGATCATAGCCGACCTCCGCTCCCGGACCTGGACTACTTCGAGACGACGAAGTTGTTGACCTGGTCGGCGTTGTCCTTGGTGATCAGCACGCAGTCGAGGGCCTGCTTCTCGTCCGGGACGCCGGTGGCGCCGTTGGTGATGACGCCGTTGAGCTGGGCGACGGCCTTCTCGGTGCCCTCGACGATGGGCTGCAGGACGGTGGCGACCATGGTGCCGTTCTTGACCGCGTTCACCGCGTCCTGGTTGCCGTCGAAGCCGAGCACCTTGACCTTGCTGAGCTTGCCCTTCTCCTTCAGCGCGTTGATCGCGCCGAGCGCCATCTCGTCGTTGCCGGCGATGACCCCGTCGACGTTGGGGTTCTTCGACAGCAGCGACTCCATCTTCTGCTGGCCCTCCTGGCGGTCCCAGTTGGCGATCTCGCTGCCGACCTTCTTGAGGTCGGGGTACTGCGAGATGACCGACTTGTAGCCGTCGGAGCGGACCTGTGCGTTGTTATCGCTGGGCTTGCCGAGCAGCTCGACGTAGGTGCCCTTGTACTTCATCGCCTTGGCCCACTCCTCGGCCCCGACGGTGGCGCCCTGGGCGTTGTTGGAGACGATCTGGGACTTGGCCAGACCGGTCTTGCTGATCTCGGCGTTCACCAGGACGACGGGGATGCCCGCGTCGACCAGCTTCTGCACCGGGGCGACGCTCTCGTCGGCGCCGGCCGGGTCGAGGATGACGCCGGCGACCTTGTCGTTGATGGCGGTCTCGATGAGGGTGTTCTGCTGGTCGGGCTGGTTCTTGTGCGCCGCCGTGGTCGTCTTGTAGCCCAGCGCCTCGGCCGACTTCTTGGCCGTGTCGACCTCAGCCTTCCAGTACGGGTTGGACGGGTCCACGGTGATGATGGCGATGGTGCCGCCGGCCTTGCCGCCGGTCGAGGCGGAGGTGGAGGCCGAGGCTGCGCCGGAGGCCGCCGGGGTCGTGGTGCCGCCGGAGCCGCCGCAGGCCGCCATGCTGAGCAGCAGGGCCCCCGCGAACAGTGAGCGGGTGAGGGTGGTCTTGATCATCGTTGATTCCTCTCGAAGGGGTGTGCGGCTGGTTGCCGTACCCATGGGGTGCTGCGTACGGCAGCCGTTCGGTGGGTCTGCCGGTCCGACCGGGGTCGGGACCGGGTGAGCGGTGGAGAAGGGCCCGGGGGCGTGGCCGCCCCCGGGTCGTGGGTCAGCCCGACGCCGCGGCGGACTCGCGGTTGGCCTGCCTGGCGTTGGCGACGGCCCGGCGGGCGTTGCGGCGCCGCTGGACGATCTGCTGGATCTGGTCGACGGCCACCGCGAGGATGATGACGGCCCCGGTGATGACCTGCTGCCAGAACGGGGAGACCCCCACGATGACGAGGCCGTTGGCCAGGAAGCCGATCACGAAGGCGCCGATGATGGTGCCCCGGACGCTGCCCCGGCCGCCCGAGAGCGCCGCGCCGCCGATGACGACCGCGGCGATGGCGTTCAGCTCGTAGAACTGGCCGAGGTCGGCGGTGGAGGAGCTGATGTTGGCGACCTGCAGGATCCCGACCACGCCGGCGCACAGCCCCGACAGGACGTAGATCCGGGTCTGGACCCGCTTGACCGGCACGCCGGAGAGCTGGGCGGCGCGCTCGTTGCTGCCGGTGGCGTACAGCCACCGACCGAACGGGGTCCGGGTCAAGATGATGGAGAAGACGACGGCGAACAGGATCATCACCCACGCCGAGAGCGGCAGCCCCAGCGGCCGGCTGGCGAAGATGGTGAAGAAGCCCGTGTTGCCCAGCACCGGGTCACCGCTGAGCTCGTTGGTGATGTTCTGGCCGTTCAGCAGCACCTGGGTCAGTCCGCGGGCCACGTACAGCATGCCCAGGGTGACGATGAACGGCGCCAGGTTCAGCCGGGCGATCAGCAGCCCGTTCAGCCAGCCGACGAGCATCCCCACCGCCACCGACAAGATGACGATGACCCAGAGCTTGGGGAACATGACCGCGTCGGTGAGGGGCAGGTCGACCCCGCGGAACAGGTTGCCCGCCACGGCCCCGGTCAGTCCGACGGCCGAGCCGACGGACAGGTCGATGCCGCCGTTCAGGATGACCATCAGCATCCCCAGGGCGATGATGGCGTTGAAGGCCACCTGCTTGGTGATGGTGGTCAGGTTGCCCGCGGTCAGGTAGTTGTCGCTGAGCAGGGCGAAGATCGCGATGATGATGATCAGCGCGATCAGCGCGCGACCCTCGACCAGGACGGCGTTCAGGTTGAGCGAGCGGCCCGGGGACTTGGCCGCGGCGGCCGGGCCGGCCCCCGCGGGCGCCGGTGTGGTGGTGGTCGTGCTCACTGGTGTGCTCCATTCGACTCAGAGGCGGCGGTGCCGGAGTCCGTCACGGCGGCTGCTGCGCCGGCGGCGTGGTGCTCGAGGTCGGACTCGCCGGAGGCGGCCATCACCTCGTCGCGGGTACAGGTACGGGGGTCGAGCTCCTTGACGACCCGCCCCTTGCTCATCACCAGGATCCGGTGCGACGCGGTGAGCGCCTCCCCGACCTCGGAGGTGACGTAGAGGACGGCCAGACCCTTCTTGGCCTCCCGGAACAGCAGGGCGAAGATCTCGCCCTTGGCCCCGACGTCGATGCCGCGGGTGGGCTCGTCCAGGAGGAGGACCTTCGGCTGGGTGAGCAGCATCTTGCCGATGACGACCTTCTGCTGGTTCCCCCCCGACAGCGAGGTGATCAGGGCGTCGGGGCTGGAGGTCTTGACCCGGACGTCGACGATCTCGCGGGCGACGCTCTCGCGCTCGGTCCGGCGGGTGATGAGGAAGTTGCGGACCGAGGACAGCAGGCTGGGCAGGGACATGTTCTTGCCCACCGACATCATCTGGACCAGTCCGTCACGCTGCCGGTCCTCGGGCACCAGGCCCAGCCCGGCGGCGATCCGGCCCGCGATCCCGGTGCCGGCCAGGTCCCGCTCCCCCAGCAGCACCCGGCCGCCGGAGATCGCGTCCCGCCCGGCCAGGGCCTCCATCAGCTCGGTCCGGCCGGCCCCCATCAGCCCGTACAGGCAGACGATCTCGCCCTCGCGGACGTCGATGGAGACGTTGTTCACCACCACCCGGCCCGAGTCGGGGTCGGCGACGGTGACGCCCTGGATGGACAGCGCCACCTCCCCGTAGTTCCGGGGCTCCTCGCGGAAGTCGTAGTCGGCCTCGCGGCCGACCATCTGCCGCACCACCCAGCTGAGGTCGATGTTGGCGGCCTTCTCGGTGGCGACCAGGTCGCCGTCGCGGAACACCACGGCGTAGTCGGCGATCTCGATCGCCTCCTCCAGGTGGTGGGAGATGTAGACGATCGCCACCCCCTGGGCGGTCAGGTCGCGGATGACCTTGAAGAGCACCTCGACCTCGCTGGCGCTGAGCGCGGAGGTCGGCTCGTCCATGATCAGGATCCGGGCGTCGGCGGCCAGGGCCCGGGCGATCTCGATGATCTGCTGCTGGCCCACCCGGAGGTCCTGCACCAGGGTGCCGGGCCGGATGGGCTCCTCCAGCCGCGCCATCAGGGCCGCGGTGATGTCGCGCTCGGTGCCGTAGTCGATGGCGCCGGTCCGGGTGCGCAGCTCGCGGCCGATGAAGATGTTGTCCCGCACGCTGAGGTTGGAGCAGAGGTTCAGCTCCTGGTGGATGATCGAGATGCCCCGGGCCACCGCGTCGGTGGTCGAGGTCAGCTCGACCGGCTCGCCGTCGAGGACCAGCTGGCCGCCCGAGGGCTGCTCGACCCCGGACAGGATCTTCATCAGCGTCGACTTGCCGGCGCCGTTCTCGCCGAACAGGACGGTGACCTTGCCGCGCCGGACCTCGAAGTTGACGCCCTTGAGGGCCCGGGTGACCCCGTACCCTCGAAGTTGACGCCCTTGAGGGCCCGGGTGACCCCGTACGTCTTGCTGATGTTCACCGCCTCCAGGACCACGTCGCCGTCGGCGGCGGTCGGGGCCGGGGCCTCGCTCACGTCGGTGCTCACGAGGCGGCCTCGACCGACAGCGGCTGCACGTTGACCGGCTTGGCCCGCGGCTGCGGGGAGCTGGCGTCGAGCACGTTGATGACCCCGACGACCTTGACCTTCTTGCCCTTCAGGCTCTGCGGGTCCTTGATCGAGGCGTCGAGGTCGGCCAGGATCAGCTTCTTCAGCTCGTCGCCGACGTACTGGTAGTCGGTCTGGCCGGGGGCGTCGGCGAACTTGAAGCCCATCGCGTCGCGCAGCAGGGTGCCGTTGACCGCGGTGGTGAGCGGCAGGATGACCGGGGTCTCCGAGGACACCCCGTCGACCTTCAGCCGCAGGTTCGCGTCGCTCGCCTCGGTCACGGTGGCGGTCGTGGTGACCGGGAAGACGTACGCGTTGTCGGCGGGTGAGACCGCCTTGTACTTCTGGGCCGCGGCTTTCGGGTCGGTCTGGAGGGCGTTCAGGACGTCGCCCAGCTTGTTGGCCCGACCCGGCAGCTCCTTCTTCGCCTGGGCGAAGAGCTGGCCGGCGGTCTCGGCGGCGTCGAAGGGCTTGGGCCGGGCGGCGGCGAGCTCGGCGGGGGTCAGGAACCTGGTGTTCGCCACCATGGCCACGACCAGGACGACGAGCAGCCCCAGCCCGATGAGGCGGGTCAAGCCGATGGATCGATGCGGTCTGGGCATCACGTGCTCCTCAAGGCAGTCCGGGCGCCGCAGCGGTGCGGCCTCCGGGGTCCGGCACACCGGACTCGAAGGTGAACGTACAGGTCGAAAAGGATTCTTAACAAGCCGTCGTGAAAAGATTTCACTTTGAGAGTTAAAGCCGGGCCCAGGACGGCGCGTCGGGTCGCGCCGTGGTGTGAGAGAACCAGGGGATTGACAAGGTGAAGGGGGGCGCGCCGCACCCGGTCGTCAGCCGGTGCGGGCGGGCGAGGCTCGCTGGCCGGCGAAGGGGGCGCACAGGTCGAGCAGCCGGATGAAGCCGGCGGCCGACCAGCCCGCCCGACCGACGAACAGCCCGTCGGTGTGGGGGTCACCGAGCAGGGCGGCGGCGTTCTCGGCGTCCACCCC
>JAOPXW010000166.1 GCA_025964935.1 Friedmanniella sp.
GTCGCCGCCTACTTCCGCGTCCCCGACCAGGTCGAGGTCTTCCGGATTCTGGCCCTGTACCTGCTGATCAGGGGGGCCGGGCAGGTACACGACGCCGTCCTGAGGCGCGATCTGGACTTTCGCCGCCGGACGCTGACCGAGCTCGCTCGCGCGTCGACCCGCTTCGGGGTGTCCATCAGCCTGGCTGTGCTCGACCAGGGGGTGTGGGCCCTGGTGTGGGGCCTGCTCGTGGCGGAACTCGCCGGCACGGTCACGAACTGGGTGCTCGTGCCGTTCCGGCCCCGGTTCACCATCGACCGCACGGCAGTCCGGACCCTGTTGAGCTTCGGCCTCGCGGTCGTCGCGGTCCAGGCGGTTTCCGTCGTGTCATCGAACGCCGACTACCTCGCCGTAGGGCGGATACTCGGGACCGACGACCTCGGTCAGTACACGATTGCCTACCGTCTGCCCGAACTGCTGGTGGAGAACGTCTACTGGATTTTCTCCAGCATCGCCCTGCCCTGGTACTCCCGGGCACGGACACGGTCGGCCGAGAGCTTCAAGGACACCATGCTGCGGGCCCTGACGCTCCTCACGCTCTTCGGATTCCCGATGGGGACGGCCGTCGCGCTGATCGCGCGCGATGCGGTCCCGGTCATGTTCTCCGAGCAGTGGCTACCTGCAGTCGGGCCGATGGTCCTGCTGGCACTGGCAGCCGGGGTCCACGCGATCGGTTTCGCTTCGGGCGACATATTCCCCGCTCTCGGGAAGCCGGCTCTCCTGCTACGACTCGATCTCGTCGTGGCAACCGCGGAGATCGTCGCCTTCTTCGCGGTGGCGCAATACGGCATTCTGGTCGTCGCCTGGGTGCACCTGGTTTCCGGGGTCGGCTACGTGCTGCTGCGTCTCGTCGTCGCCAACCGCCTGGTCGGGGCCGATCTCAGGGAGTGCTGGCGCGCCATGGTCCCCGCCGTGTCGGTGTCGATCGGCATGGCGGTGGCCGCCTTGCCGGTCCTGGTCGTGCTGGACCCCGGGGTCAGGTCACTGCTCGTCGTCATCGCCGCCGGCGCCGCCGGCGCGGCGCTGGGAGCGGTCCTCGGCGCGCGATCGACCGTGCTCGACCTCGCCCGCACCGTGGCGGCGGCACGTGCTGGCTGACCCTGTTGTCCGCCTCCTCGCCGAGCGGGACGTCACCTCCACGGTCGAGGCGGCCTGGCGCGACCTCGCCGACCGGGCGGCCGAACCCAACCCGTGCAACGAGCCCGACGTCCTGTTACCTGCGCTCAGGCACCTGGCGGACGGTGACAGAGCCAGGCTGCTCGTCGTCACCCGGGGCCAGCAGATCGACGCGTTGCTCCCTGTGGTCCCGGTCCGACGATGGCGGGGGAAGGCCCCGGTGCCCGCCCTCACGTCCTGGACACACCCCTATCAGCTCCTCGGCACACCGCTGGTGGACCACCGAAGGGCGCCCGAAGCACTCGCTGCCCTGCTCCGGGCACCTTGGGCGGCCCGCGGTGCAGCGATGCTCCTGGAGATCGAGGACCTTGGCGACAGCGGGCCGGTCGCGGCTGCGTTGGAGGAAGCCGTTGCCGCCGTCGGTGGACGGTTCCTGCGCTGGGAGACCCACCAGCGTGCCGTCCTGGAGCAGTCCGGGGACGAGGCCGGCCCAGGACGCCTGGCGGGCCGGCACAAAAGGGTCCGCCGGTCCCGTCGGGCGCTGGAGCGGTCCGAGGGCCCACTGACGCTGGTCGACCGGGCCGCCGACGAGGAGGCCGTGGAGCGCTTCATGGCTCTGGAGGCCGCGGGCTGGAAGGGACGTCTCGGGACTGCGCTCGCTTGCGACCCCGCCGATGCGGCGTTCTTCCGCGAGGTCTGCGCCCGCTTCCGTGCAGCTGGGCGGCTGGAGCTGCGCGCTCTGGAGCTCCCCACCGGCCCGGTCGCCATGCAGACTGCACTACGCGCCGGCGACGGCGTTTTCCACTTCAAGGTGACCTACGACGAGACGTACCGGGATTATTCGCCGGGCGTGCAACTCCTGGTCGACTACGCCGACCGCTTCCCCGAGGAGTCGATCGGTTTCCGCGATTCATGCACCGCGGCAGACAACGTCACCGAGAGCCAGGTGTGGCCAGGGCGCCGCAGCATGGCCACCGTGATCGTGCCGTTCGCCTCCCTGGCCAGCCGGGCCACGGTTCGGGCGCTCGGCGCGGCGCGGGAAAGTCGCGCCCGTGCTGTCTGACGTCAGGATTGCCGGATTCCTCGTGTGCGCCCGACAACCGCCCAGCCGTCGGCCTGGGGCCCCAGCAGCAGCCAGAGGAACAGCGGGACGCCCGGCAGCCACGGCACCGGCAGCGTGACCGCCCAGGTCGTCGCCCAAAGTCGGGTCATTGCTGGGCTTGTGGGCGCCCGCAGGGCGCCGGGAGTTGCTCCTCCCCCGCCGGCGCCGATCGTGCCAGCCGCGTCTGTGTTGGGGATAACGGTTGTATGGGGGGTGACGGATGCTGGTCCCGCCCGCGTCCGACGGGCGGTGAGCCACGGCTCACTCGAAGCGGACCGGCTGCCCGGTGGCCTCGAGCACCGA
>JAOPXW010000168.1 GCA_025964935.1 Friedmanniella sp.
CGGC
Source organism: Friedmanniella sp. (assembly GCA_025964935.1). Taxonomy (GTDB): domain Bacteria; phylum Actinomycetota; class Actinomycetes; order Propionibacteriales; family Propionibacteriaceae; genus Microlunatus. The sequence continues at coordinate 5 of JAOPXW010000168.1, forward strand.
CGCTGGTGGGCACCCACGTGTCGGCACAGCCTATCTTGCGATGATCGACTATGGAGTCAGTGTGCGAAACCCGCACAACCGGCCCTGGTCAGGCCAACCGGTCTCTCAGGCGCCGATCGGGGCGGAGGGCCGGTGCTCGGGGGTGACGGCGTCGTCGGCGTGGATCAGGCCGAAGAGGTAGGCGTCGCTGAGGGCCTCCCAGGACGCCTCCACGATGTTCTGGCCGACCCCGACCGTGGTCCAGGCGCGCAGCCCGTCACTGGTCTGGATCAGCACCCGTACGGTGGCGTCGGTGCCGTGACCCTGGTCCAGGATGCGCACCCGGTAGTCGATCAGCTCGAAGCGGTCGACGTGGGGGTAGGCGGGCAGCAGGGCGTTGCGGACGGCGTGGTCGAGGGCATTCACCGGACCGTTGCCCTCCCCCACCACTCGCTGGCTGCTGCCCTTGGCCGTCAGCCGGACCGTGCACTCGGTGTCGGTCTCCCGACCCCCGAACCGGCCTTCGACGTGGGTCGACTGGGTGAAGACGCGCCAGGACTGCACCGAGAAGTACTCGGGCAGCTGGTTGAGCTCCCGCCGAAGCAGCAGCTCGAAGCTGGCGTCGGCTGCCTCGTAGGTGTAGCCCGCTGCTTCCGCGTCTTTCACCCGGTCGGTGATCCGAGCCGCGAGATCGCGGTCGGACAGGTCGAACCCCAGCTCCTCACCCTTCATCTGGATGTTGGCCCTCCCGGCCATGTCGGACACGAGCATCCGCATGTCGTTGCCGACCAACGCCGGGTCGATGTGCTGGTAGAGGTTGGGGTCCACTTTGATCGCGCTGGCGTGCAGGCCCGCCTTGTGGGCGAACGACGACAAACCAACATAAGGCTGACGAGCGCTGGATGGTGCGTTCGTCACCTCTGCGATCGCATGCGCGAGGCGGGTGGCCTCGCGCAGCGAGCCGGCCGGAAGCAGTGGCCAGCCGTACTTGAGCTCAAGGTTGGCGACGACGGAGATGAGCTCGGCGTTGCCGGTGCGCTCCCCGTAGCCGTTGACGGTGCCCTGCACGTGCATCGCCCCGGCGTCCACCGCGGCCAGGGTGTTGGCCACCGCGCAGCCGGTGTCGTTGTGGGCGTGGATGCCGAGCTGGGCCCCGGTGGCCGCGGTGGCGTGCACGATGTCGCTCACCCACGGCGGCAGCATCCCGCCGTTGGTGTCGCACAGCACGACGACCTCGGCCCCCGCCGCCGCGGCGGTCCGGACGACCTCCAGCGCGTACGCCGGATTCTCCCGGTAGCCGTCGAAGAAGTGCTCGCAGTCCACGAAGACCCGCTGACCCTCGGCCTTCAGGTGCGACACCGTGTCGGTGATCATGGCCAGGTTCTCGGCCAGGGTGGTGCGCAGCGCCTGCTCCACGTGCCGGTCGTGGCTCTTGACCACGATGCAGGCGACGGGGGCGCGGGAGTCCCGCAGCGCGGCCGTGAGCGGGTCGTCGGCGGCCTTCATGCCGACCCGCCGGGTGAAGCCGAAGGAGACCAGCTGGGCGTTCCGCAGCGCGACCGCGCCGTCGGCCATGGCCGCGAAGAAGGACGTGTCGTTGGGGTTGGCCCCGGGCCAGCCACCCTCGATGTAGTCGACGCCGAGCTCGTCCAGCAGGGCGGCGATCTGCAGCTTGTCCGCGACCGACAGGTTGAGACCCTCCTGCTGCGACCCGTCCCGGAGGGTGGTGTCGAAGACGTGGAACTCGGCCGGCATCGGCCTCAGCTGGTCAAACATGGGGTTTCCCCTCGGTCGTGTGGGTTCGGTCCTGGCATGAAAAAACCTCCCGTGCTGGACAGGAGGTTGAGCGCGCTGAAGGAAGCTTCGTCAGCGCGCTAGAAAATAATCACCGGGGACCACATGCCCTCAGTGTTACACCCCGGTGTCGCTTCTGACTAGTACCGGTACCACTCCGCGAGTCTCGTGGCGTGCCGTCGGGCCGGCCGGTCACGGCGCGGCCCGACGACACCACCGCCTCACAGGACGCGTCGGAGCCCGCCGTGGGTGTCCTCGGCGCGGCCGTACTGCACGTCGAGCAGGTTCTTGCGCAGCGCGGCCGTGGTCTCGCCGGTCTCGCCCGACCCGACGGTGACCTCGCCGCCCTCGTGCTTGATCACCCCGATCGGGGTGATGACCGCGGCGGTGCCGCAGGCGAACAGCTCGGTGACCTGTCCGCTGCCCAGCCCGTCGAGCAGCTCCTGCACCCCGACCCGGCGCTCGACCGGGGTCAGCCCGAACTCGCGGGCCAGGGTCAGGATCGAGTCCCGGGTCACCCCCTCCAGGATGGACCCGGTCAGCTCGGGGGTGATGAGCTCGTTGTCGCGGGTGACCAGGTAGACGTTCATCCCGCCCAGCTCCTCCAGCCAGGCGTGCTCGGCCGCGTCGGCGAACATCACCTGGTCGCAGCCGTGTTCGGCCGCCTCGGCCTGGGCGACCAGGCTGGCCGCGTAGTTGCCGCCGCACTTGGCCGCCCCGGTCCCGCCGGGCGCCGCCCGGGTGTAGGTCGTGGAGATCCAGATGGTGATCGGGTGCACGCCCTTGGCGAAGTAGGGACCCGCCGGGCTGGCGATGCAGGCGTACGTGACCCGGTGCGCGGCGCGGACCCCCAGGAACGCCTCGGAGGCGAACATGAACGGCCGGAGGTAGAGGCTCTGCTCCCCGGTGGTCACCGCCGCCGGCTCCGGGGACCCCGGCTCGGTGCCGCCGGGCACCCAGGCCGCGTCGGCGCTGACGAGTGCCTCGATGCTGCCGAGGAAGTCGGCCTCGGGCAGCACCGGCAGCGCCAGCCGGGTGGCTGACCGGGCGAAGCGGTCGGCGTTCTTCTCGGGGCGGAACAGCCAGACGCTGCCGTCGGCGTGCCGGTAGGCCTTGAGGCCCTCGAAGATCTCCTGCGCGTAGTGCAGGACGGCGGTGGCCGGGTCGAGCTGGAAGGGCCCGTACGGCACCACGGCCGAGTCGTGCCAGCCGTCGGCCGAGGTCCAGGTGGCGACCGACATGTGGTCGGTGAAGTACAGCCCGAAGCCGGGTTCGGCCAGGATCGCGCGCCGGTCGGCGGCGCTGCGGGGCTTGGGGTTGGCTCGCAGATCGAAGGGCAGGCTCACGGCTCGGCTTTCGGTTCGGGACGGGCGGTCAGGGAGACGGGCGGGCAGACAGGAGCAGTCGGGTCACGCTAACAGGAGGCCTGAGATCGTCCGGGTGCCGAGCAGGGGCGGGCGTTACGATGCGCCGGTGACCGATCTGAACACCACCACCGACACCCCCTCCGCGGGCCCGCGCAAGCCCCTCCAGCTGGCCGTGATCGGAGGCGACGGGATCGGCCCGGAGGTCGTCGCGGAGGGCCTGAAGGTCCTGGACGCCGTCACCGGACCCGGCACCTTCGCCCGCACCGAGTACGACCTGGGCGCGACCCGCTGGCAGCGGACCGGTGAGGTGCTGCCCGACTCGGTGATGGCCGAGCTGGCGCAGGCCGACGTGATCCTGCTCGGCGCGGTCGGCGCGGCCCCCGGGGCCACCGACGTGCCCAGCGGGCTGCTGGAGCGGGGCCTGCTGCTCAAGCTGCGCTTCGCGTTCGACCACTACGTGAACCTCCGCCCGAGCCGGCTCTTCCCCGGCGTGCCGACGCCGCTGGCCGACTCGGTCGTCGCCGGCCGCGAGGTCGACTTCGTCGTGGTCCGCGAGGGCACCGAGGGCCTCTACTGCGGCAACGGCGGAACGTTCCGTGGCGGCACCCCGTACGAGATCGGCACCGAGGTCAGCATCAACACCGCGTACGGCGTCGAGCGCGTCGTCCGGGACGCGTTCGAGCGGGCGACCCGCCGGCGCAACAAGCTCACGCTCGTCCACAAGCACAACGTGCTCGTCTACGCGGGCGGGC
>JAOPXW010000188.1 GCA_025964935.1 Friedmanniella sp.
ACCCGCCCCCCGCCCGACGGCCCTGGACCACCCCGCCCGGGTGGGGGCCGAGCCCCGCCCGCGGCACACGGCCGACGGCCGGGTGCGGCGCCGCTCGAGCGCGAACCTGTGGCGGCTGCGGCACTACCTCACCCCGTTCCGTACGCGCTATGTCGTGATGGTGGTGCTCGCCGCGGCCGGCGTCGGCGCGACCATCGTGGTCCCCCTGGTGACCCGGGCCGTGATCGACGGACCGGTGGCCGACGGCGACCGGTCCGGGCTGGTGGGCTTGGGGCTGCTCGCCGTGCTGCTGGGGGTGCTGGAGGCCCTGCTGATGTTCGGGCGGCGTTGGGTGGTGGCCGCGGCCACCAACGGCACCGAGCTGGGCATCCGCACCGACCTCTACGCCAAGCTGCAGCGACTCCCGATGGCCTTCCACTCCCACTGGGACTCCGGCCAGCTGCTGTCGAGGATCATGAACGACCTGGCCACCATCCGCCGGTTCCTCGGCTTCGGCCTGATCTTCCTGCTCACCAGCGTGGTCCAGATCGCGGTGACCGTCGCCCTGCTGCTCCACATGTACTGGCCGCTGGGGCTGGTCGTGCTGGCCTCGGTGATCCCCATCGTGGCGATCTGCCTCCGGGTCGAGCGGGAGTACACCCGGCTGTCCCGGCGCGTCCAGGACGAGACCGGCGACGTGGCCTCGACGGTCGAGGAGGGGGCGTACGGCCTCCGGGTCATCAAGTCCTTCGGCCGGGCCGACCACCTGTTCGCCGCCTTCGATGCGCGCAGCACCCGGCTGTTCGAGACCTCGATGGTCAAGGTCCGGCTGAGCTCGAAGTTCTGGACCTTCCTCCAGGTCATCCCCAACCTGACCCTGTTGCTGGTCCTCGGCCTCGGGGCCCTGGGGGCGGGTCAGGGCCGGCTCAGCCTGGGCACTCTGGTCGCGTTCATCACCCTGCTGCTGTCGATGGTCTGGCCGGTCTCCGTGCTGGGCTTCCTGCTGTCGCTGGCGCAGGAGGCCATGACGGCGGCCGACCGGGTCACCGACGTCTTCGACGCCGAGAACCAGATCCCTGACGGTGAGCTCCGGCTGGACCGCGTGCACGGGCGGCTGCGCTTCGAGGGAGCCGCCTTCGCCTTCCCCGACTCCGACACCGAGGTGCTGCACGACCTGAACCTGGAGATCGCCCCCGGGGAGACCGTGGCCCTGGTCGGGGCCACCGGGTCCGGCAAGACCGCGCTGACCGCGCTGGTCCCGCGCCTGTTCGACGTCACGGCCGGCTCGGTCAGCCTGGACGGCGTCGACCTGCGGGACCTTCAGCTCTCCCAGCTGCGTCAGGTGGTGGCGATCGCCTTCGAGGACCCGACCCTGTTCTCCATGTCGGTCCGGGAGAACCTCACCCTGGGCCGGCCCGACGCCGACGAGGCCGACCTCACCGAGGCCATCGAGGTCGCCCAGGCGCACTTCGTCCACGACCTGCCCTGGGGGCTGGCCACCCGGATCGGGGAGCAGGGCATGAGCCTGTCCGGCGGTCAGCGGCAGCGGCTGGCCCTGGCCCGGGCCGTCCTGTCCCGGCCCGCGGTGCTCGTCCTGGACGACACGCTGTCCGCCCTGGACATCCACACCGAGGCGCTGGTGGAGCAGGCCCTGTCCCGGGTGCTGGCCGGGGTCACCGGCATCGTCGTCGCCCACCGCGCCTCCACCGTGCTGCTCGCCGACCGGGTCGCGGTCCTCTCGGGCGGCACCATCACCCACATCGGCACCCACGCCGAGCTGCTGGCCACGGCACCGGAGTATCGCCGGCTGATGGCGGCCGACGTCGAGGACGAGAGCACGCCGGGGGGCAGCCGATGAGCCTCCCGAACCCGCCCGTACGGCCCGCCGCGGCCCCGCCCGAGGGCTCGGTGGAGCAGTGGCGCGGGGTGGCCGCCGAGGGCCAGGACGACCCTGGCGCCCGCGGGGTGACGTTCCTGCAGCACCGGAGCCGGGCCCTGCTCGCGGACCTGCTGCGGCCGTACGTCCGGGGGGTGGCCGTGTTGGTGGTCGTGGTCCTGGCCGAGAACCTGGCCCGGCTGAGCCTGCCCTGGCTCGTCCACCGGGGCATCGACTTCGGGGTGCCACCGCTGCTGGCCGGCGGCTCCGGCACCGCCCTGGCCGTCACGGTGGCCACGATGGCCCTGGCCGTGGTGGTGCAGGCGGTCGCCCGGATGGCCTTCCTGCGGGCGTCGGGAAGGATCGGGCAGCGGGTGCTGCTGGAGCTGCGCCGACGGCTGTTCCGACACTTCCAGGCCCTCGACGTGCGCTTCCACGACCGCTACACGACCGGCCGGGTGGTCTCCCGGCTGACCAACGACATCGACGCGATCGCCGAGCTGCTGACCAGCGGCTTCGACGGGCTGGTCACCGCGGCCCTGACCATGGTCGGGGTGGCGGTCCTGATGCTCACCCTCGACCCGCGGCTGGGGGCGGTCTGCCTGCTCTGCTTCCCGGTGCTGCTGCTGCTCCTGAGGTGGTTCTCCCGATCCTCGGCGCGCACCTACCGCGGCGTACGGGAAGCGTCCGCCCTGGTCATCGTGCAGTTCTTGGAGACGATGACCGGCATCCGCGCGGTCACGGCCTACCGTCGGGAGCCGCGCAACCAGGAGATCTTCGAGGACGTCTCGGCGCGCTACCGCGACGCCAACATCTCCTCGTTCAAGCTGATCGCGGTCTTCATGCCGGCGGTCAAGCTGACCGGCAACCTGACCATCGGGGTCGTCCTGGTCTACGGGGGGCTGCGGGTGGTGGACGGGCAGATGACCGTCGGGGTGCTGGCGGCCTTCCTGCTCTACCTGCGGATGTTCTTCGAGCCGATGCAGGAGATCAGCCAGTTCTACAACACCTTCCAGTCGGCCTCGGCTGCCCTGGAGAAGATCTCCGGGGTGCTGGAGGAGGCTCCGACCGTACGCCAGCCGGTCGCCCCGACGCCGCTGCCCGACCCCCGGGGCGACCTGGAGCTGGCCGGGGTCCGGTTCGGCTACGACCCGGACCGGCCGGTGCTGCCCGGGCTGGACCTCGCCATCCCCGCCGGTCAGACCGTCGCCCTGGTCGGCACCACCGGTGCCGGCAAGACGACCATCGCCAAGCTGATGGCCCGCTTCTACGACCCGGACGCGGGGCGGGTGGCCCTGGACGGGATCGACCTGCAGGACCTGGCCGACGCCGACCTGCGCCGGGCCCTGGTCCTGGTCAACCAGGAGAACGTCATGTTCGAGGGCACGATCGCGGACAACATCGCCTTCGGCCGACCGGGCGCCACCCGCGAGGAGATCCGGGCGGCGGCGGTCGCGGTCGGCCTGGACGAGTTCGTCGGCACCCTGCCGGAGGGCTACGACACCGACGTGGCCAAGCGCGGGTCCCGGCTGTCGGCCGGCCAGCGGCAGCTCGTGACCTTCGCCCGGGCCTTCCTGGCCGACCCGGCGGTGTTGATCCTGGACGAGGCCACCTCCAGCCTGGACATCCCGAGCGAGCGGGCCGTGCAGCGGGGTCTGCAGACGATCCTGGCCGACCGGACCGCGGTGATCATCGCCCACCGGCTGAGTACCGTCGCGATCGCGGACCGGGTGCTGGTCCTGGAGCACGGCCGGGTCGTCGAGGACGGGTCGCCGGCCGAGCTGACCGCCCGGTCCGGGGGTCGCTTCGCGGCTCTGCACCGCGCCTGGGTCGCCTCGCTGGCCTGACCAAGGGTCCCCCCGCCTTCCCACAGGGCCGGACCTGAGGTGTCCGTAGATCTCAAGGTCACCTCAGGACGGATTTGTGAACTCTTGACCTGTTGCTGGGGGAAGGCAGATGGGTCATGGAGGTTGACCGTTCAATCTTCAGGTGTCGGGAAAAACGAAAGCCCGACAGCATCCCCCAGGAGACACGATGACCCCCAGGAACACCGGATCCGCCACCGCGGTCCACGGTGCACCGCAGAGCCGGCCGACCCGTACGGGTGCCGCTCACCGGGCCGGTCGTCACCACCGGTCAGACCCCCGGACGGGGCAGCCCTCGCGGCTCGCCCCCCGGCGCGGTCCGACCCCATGAATGTGGGGAGTGGCCCCAGGTTGGGGGACCAGGGCCACTCTCCACTTACCAGCTTGGTCAGCGCTGATGTCGGGGGACATCGCTTGACCGAACACCTGGGTCCGGCCCCGTCGGGGGAGCCCGGAACAGGACCGCAAGGCAGGACCGGGTTGATGTCGGGGGACACCGCCGGGACTGGTGGGACCGAGGGCCAGCGTGATGTCGGGGGACACCGCGGGACTCGGGCGGGACGGTCGGCTGCGTGATGTCGGGGGACACCGCAGCGGTCCGGCAGGAACGGGAACGGCGTTGATGTCGGGGGACACCAGCCGGG
>JAOPXW010000196.1 GCA_025964935.1 Friedmanniella sp.
ACGGGTCCCCCGGCGCCGTGGCCCCGCTGGCCTGGACTGCGGCTGCCGTCGTGCTGGCCGCCGCCGACCTGCAGCGGTAGCCGCCGCGTCCGGTCCGCCGGCCCCGGGCTCAGGCGCCCAGCCCCGAGCCGCAGGCCTCAGGCGCTCAGACGCTGGGTCAGGGTGAGGGGGTCGGAGAAGCAGGCGTCCCGGGCGGCGAGCAGCGCGCCGGCCACGGACCGGCCGCTTCGGCTCGGCAGGGCCACCACCCGGGTGCCCGGGAACGCGGTCGGGCCCCCTGCGCCGAGGGTCTCCAGCTGCACCGCCGGCAGCAGCCAGCCGGCCAGCGCGCCCAGGTAGCCCCCCAGGACGACCGCGTCCGGGTTGAGGATGCCGACGACGTCGTCCACGGTGTGCCCCAGCGCCCGCCCCGCCCGCTGAAGGGCGGTGAGCACCCGCGCATCGCCCGCGGCGGCGGCCTCGACGACCAGCCGCAGGGCCTTCTCCGGCTGGTCCAGGACGAGCTGGTCGGCCTCGCGGGTGGTCAGCAGGTCGCCGGCCACCAGGACGGCCGCGGGACCGGCGAAGGACTGCAGGCAGCCGTGCCGGCCGCACCGGCAGGCCGGCCCCGTGGGGTCGACGTGGGCGTGGCCGAAGTCGCCCCCGGCCCCCGAGGCTCCGAGATAGATCTCGCCGTCGACCACGACGGCGGTGCTGACCGCCCGGCTGCCGCCGAGGTAGGCCACGATGCTGTCCGAGGGCAGGTCCAGCTCGGTCCGGGCGGCGTGCAGAGCGGCCAGCTGCGTCTCGTCCGCGGCCCCGACGTGCACGTTCCGGTGGCCGCGCGCGGCCAGCGCCGCCCCGACCCGGTCGGTCAGGGCCACGGAGGCCCAGCCCAGCGCCTCGCTGACCACGAGCCCTCCCCGGCCGACCCGCCCGGGGAGGGCGAGCTGGACCGCGACCAGGTCCCGGGTTCCGTCCAGGTGACCCAGCTGCGCGCGGACCACGGCGAGCACGGCGTGCACCCCGTCGGGGGCGCCCAGTCGCCGGAGGTCGACCGGCACCTCGTCGCGCCACAGCTCGAGGCCGCCGACGGTCGCCGCCCGGACCCGGATGTGGTCCAGGTCGAGGTGCACCCCGAGCACGACCCACGGGTCGCCGTCGACCTCCAGCGGTCGGGTCGGGCGACCGGCCCCGGTCCGGCGTACGGGGTCGAGCTCGCGGACGAGGCGTCGGTGACGCAGCTCGCCGACGAGGTCGGTCATGGTCGAGATCCCGAGACCGCAGCCGTGCGCGATGTCATGCCGGCTGCTCGGTCCGTGGTCACGGACGTAGCGCAGCACCTGGGTCAGGTTGTGGTGCCGGACATCGCCCGAGCTCCCGCTGCGGCGCGACCCCGGAGCGGGGTAGTTCGCGCTGGGCATGCGCCGATCGTAGTCGTTGGCCAGGCTCCCCATGCCGAAACCGGAAAGGTGCTCCGACGTGGGAGAACACCCCTGACGGGGGTGTGCTGGCCGACGTCTGGGCTGGACCGGGGAGGTAGGTTCTCAGCGGTGACCTCCGGGTCGCCGCGCGACCGCGCGGGCCGTGGCCCGGTTCCCCTCCGACCCGAAGGATGATCGACATCGACCGCTACCAGTACCTGCTGCTGATGGCGGGGTGCCTCCTGGTCACCCTGCCGCTGGAGTTCGTGTTCGGGGCCCGGGTCTACCGCCGCGCCGGCGGCCTGCTCGCCGCCCTCGTCCCGGTCGTGCTCGTCTTCTCGGTCTGGGACATCGCGGGCATCCTGCGCGAGCACTGGACCTACAACCCGCGTTTCGTCTCCGGGCTGCAGCTGGGCTTCGGGATGCCGGTGGAGGAGCTGGTGTTCTTCGTCGTGGTCCCCGTCTGCGGGCTCCTCACCTACGAGGCGGTGGGGCGGGTCCTGGAGCTGGTCCGCCGGCGCCGGCCCGAGCGGGTGGGCGTCGATGACTGAGCACACCGGGCTGCCGGAGTACACCCTGCTGACCGTCCTGGCCGTGCTGGCGGTCGTGGCCCTGGAGCTGTTCTGGCTGCGGACCGGCATCTTCAGGACGGCGCAGTACTGGATCGCCATGGTCATCGTCTTCGCGTTCCAGGTCCCCGTCGACGGCTGGCTGACCAAGCTGTCCGACCCGATCGTGATCTACAACCCGGGCCAGCTGCTCGGTCTGCGCGCCCCGTGGGACATCCCCGTGGAGGACTTCGGCTTCGGCTTCGCCATGGTCACCCTGGCGATCTTGTTGTGGCGGCGCTGGCTGTCCCGCCGACCAGCACCTGGAAGGATAGGCCGACGTGACGCTGATCGACACTGAGGAACTGCCCGTCGCGTTCGACGAGGCGGCCCCGCGGTACGACCTGATGGTGGCGCTGAACCCCGGCTACCACCGGCACCTGCGCGACGCGGCGGACTCCCTGCTGCGGCCCGGCGGCGGGGTGGGCGCGACGGCGGGCGACCCCGTACGGCTGGCCGACCTGGGCTGCGGGTCCGGGGCCTCGACCCGGGCGCTGCTGAAGGCGGCCGCGGCCGCGGAGGTCGACGCCGACATCACCGGGGTGGACGCCTCGCAGGGCATGCTCGACCAGGCCCGGGCCAAGACCTGGCCGCCCGGGGTGTCCTTCGCCCAGGGTCTCGCCGAGGACCTGGCCGTCGATCGACACCAGGTGGGGTTGGCCGACCCGGTCTCGGGGGTGCTGGCCGCCTACCTGTTCCGCAACGTGATCGAGCGGGACAAGGTCCTCGCCGCGGTGCACGACCTGCTCGACGACGGCGGCACCCTGGTCGTCCAGGAGTACTCGGTGGCCGGGTCGCGGCCGGCGCAGGCCATCTGGACCGCGGTCTGCTGGAGCGTGGTCATCCCGCTCGCGTGGCTGACCTCCTCCCGCCAGACCCGGCTCTACCGCTACCTGTGGCGCAGCGTGCAGAGGTTCGACTCGGTCCAGACCTTCGTCGACCGGCTGTACGCAGCCGGCTTCACCGACGTGGAGGTCGTGACCGTCTCCGGCTGGCAGCGGGGCATCCTGCACACCTTCCGGGCCCGCAAGCCCGTGTCCGCGGCGGACCTCGCGTGAGCCGCCGGCCCTCGGGCTGGCGGCCGGGCCGCGAC
>JAOPXW010000202.1 GCA_025964935.1 Friedmanniella sp.
GGGTCCCCTGGTGGCGGCTGATCGAGGCGGCCACGGCCAGGGTCCGGCCCATGTTCATCGCGTTGCCGACGGCGTGCCCGATCACGGTGTGGGAGCGGTGCACCGACCAGGTGAAGCCCTGGGCCGCCGCGGCCGCGAAGACCTCGTCCTCCTGGGCGTAGTAGAAGTTGGCCACCGGCAGCCGCGGCTCCTCCTCGTGGAAGGGGGTGTCGGGCATGTCGCCCTCGCCGTACGCCTCGAACGGGCCGAGGTAGTGCTTGAGCCCGGTCATCAGGGCCACGTGGGCCAGCGGGGCGGCGCGCAGGGCCGCGAGCAGGTTGCGGACCATCCCGCCGTTGACGGCGATGTTGTCGGTCTCGGTGTCCTGCCGCAGCCAGGCGGTGAAGTAGACGTGGGTCGGCCGCTCGTCGGCGAGCACGGCGGCGAGGTCGTCGGGCGAGGTCAGGTCGGCGGCCAACCAGCGCAGCCCGTCCCGGGGCGAGCCCGGGCGGCGGGCCAGACCGGTCACGTCCCAGCCGGCGGCCAGCAGCTGGTCGACGATCGCGGCACCGGCGATGCCGGTCGCGCCGACGACCAGGGCCTCACGGCGTACGGGGGCGGTCGGGTCCTGGGGGCGGTTGTCCATACCAGGACGAACACCGGGCCGCCCGGATCATTCCCGGACGGCCCGATCGCTGCTCCGCGACCTCAGTTGCAGGTGACCCCGGTGGCGTGCACCGGGCAGTAGCCGAACGGGTTCTTGTCCAGGTACTGCTGGTGGTAGTCCTCGGCGTAGAAGAACTCCGGCTCCGGCTTGATCTCGGTGGTGATCCGGCCGAACCCGGCCCGGCTGAACTCGGTCTGGTAGCGGTCCCGGACCGCCTCCGCGGTGGCCAGCTGCTCGGGGGAGGTGGTGTAGATCGCCGAGCGGTACTGGGTGCCGACGTCGTTGCCCTGCCGCATGCCCTGGGTCGGGTTGTGGTTCTCGAAGAACACCTTCAGCAGGTCGTCGTACCTGACCTTGGCCGGGTCGTAGCTCACCTTGACGATCTCGGTGTGGCCGGTGCGCGCGCTGCACACCTCCTCGTACGTGGGGTTGGGGGTGTAGCCACCGGCGTAGCCCACCGCGGTGTTGGTGACCCCGGGTGTCTTCCAGAACAGCTTCTCGGCGCCCCAGAAGCAGCCGAGGGCGAAGTAGGCGACGTCGGAGCCCTCCGGCACCTTCTGCACCGGGATCCCGAAGACGTCGTGGAACGTCGGGTTGACCAGCACCGAGGAGCCGCGGCCGCGGAGGGCCTGCTCCGGCTCGACGAGGGTCGACTTCATCCGTGAGAACAACATGTAGCCAGTCTGCCTTTCTGTTCGGCCGTACGAAACGGCTCGTAGCAGGCCAACGCCGTGCCGGAGGCGGTTGTTCCGTGGCCTACGCTGCCCAGATGAGCAACACCTCCGGCTTCTCCACCCGCGCCATCCACGCCGGTCAGGCCCCCGACCCGACCACCGGCGCCGTGGTGCCCCCCATCTACGCCACCTCCACCTACGCCCAGGACGGCGTCGGCGGGCTGCGCGCCGGCTACGAGTACTCCCGGTCGGCCAACCCCACCCGGACCGCGCTGGAGGAGTGCCTGGCCTCGCTGGAGGGTGCCCGGCACGGCTTCGCGTTCGCCAGCGGGCTGGCCGGCGAGGACACCCTGCTGCGGACCGTCGCCGCCCCCGGCAGCCGGTTCGTCATCCCCAACGACGCGTACGGCGGCACCTACCGCCAGTTCGCCCGCGTGCACGCCCGGTGGGGCGTGCAGGCGCAGCCGGTGGCCCTGACCGACCTGGACGCCGTCCGGGCGGCGGTCCAGGAGCAGCCGACCACGGCGGTCTGGGTCGAGACCCCCACCAACCCCCTGCTCGGCGTGGCCGACATCGCCGCGATCGCGGAGATCGCGCGGGCCGCGGGCGCCCTGGTCATCGTGGACAACACCTTCGCGACGCCCTACCTGCAGCAGCCGCTGGCCCTGGGGGCCGACGTCGTCGTGCACTCGACCACCAAGTACTGCGGCGGGCACTCCGACGTGGTCGGCGGCGGGCTGGTCACCTCCCGCGACGACCTGGCCGAGGAGCTGCGGTTCCACCAGAACGCCATCGGCGGGGTGGCCGGGCCCTTCGACGCTTGGCTGGTGCTGCGCGGCCTGCGCACCCTGGCGGTCCGGATGGAGCGCCACTGCGATAACGCCGAGCTCGTGGCCGCGTTCCTGGCCGCCCATCCCCGGGTCACCGAGGTCATCTACCCCGGGCTGGAATCGCACCCCGGTCATGAGCTGGCGAGCCGCCAGATGCGTCGCTTCGGCGGGATGGTCAGCTTCCGGGTCACCGGCGGCGAGGCCGCGGCCCTGGAGGTCTGCGGGCGCACCCGGGTCATCACCCTGGGCGAGTCGCTGGGCGGAGTGGAGTCGTTGATCGAGCACCCCGGCAAGATGACGCACGCCTCGGTGGCGGGCACCCAGCTCGAGGTGCCGGCCGACCTGGTGCGGCTCAGTGTCGGCATCGAGGACGCCGAGGACCTGCTGGCCGACCTCGACCAGGCCCTGGCCGGCTGAGGGCTACAGCGCGGCCCAGTCCACGGGCCGGCCGCCCGCCTCGACCAGCAGCGCGTTGGCCCGGCTGAAGGGCCGGGACCCGAAGAACCCGGACCGTGCCGACAGCGGCGAGGGGTGCGCGCTGGCCACGTACGGCACCGGTCCGAGCATCGGCACCAGCGACTGGGCGTCCCGGCCCCACAGGACCGCGACCAGCGGTCCACCCCGCTCGACCAGGGCCTCGATCGCCCGCTGCGTCACCGTCTCCCAGCCCTGGCCGCGGTGCGAGCCCGAGGCGCCCGGCCGTACGGTCAGGACGCGGTTCAGCAGCAGCACACCCTGGTCGAACCACCCGGTCAGGTCGCCGTGCTGGGGCGCGGCGACGCCGAGGTCGTCGTGCAGCTCGCGATAGATGTTCTGCAGCGACCGCGGGACCGGCCGCACGTCGGGGGCGACGGAGAAGGAGAGCCCGACCGGGTGGCCCGGGGTGGGGTACGGGTCCTGTCCCACGACCAGGACCCGGACGTCGGCCAGCGGCCGGGAGAAGGCGCGCAGCACCTGCGGCCCGGCGGGCAGGTAGCCGCGGCCCTCCGCCAGCTCGGCGCGCAGGAAGGCCCCCATCTCGGTGACCGTGTCGGCCACCGGGGCCAGGGCCGCGGCCCAGTCCGGGCTCATCAGGTCACTCAGCGCTGCGGGCAAGGACACCCTCCTTGGTCGGGTCGGGCGCGGGCCGGCGGGGCATCCGGACGCCGAGCCCGGCTGCGCCCAGCATCAGGGCCGCCCCGACCCCGAACGCCACCGGGTAGGACAGCTGGTCGGCGAGCAGGCCGGCCACCAGCGGACCGATGATGGCACCGACGTCGGAGCACATGGAGAAGACCGCGACCGCGGATCCGCCGCGGCCCCCGGCCGCGTCGCCCACCGTCGCCGCCGGGGCGGTGCCGAGGAAGGCCGCGGCCACGCCGTACAGGGCCAGGGCACCGACCAGGAACCAGATGTTCGGCGAGAAGGCGACGGCCATGATCGAGACGGCGGCCAGCGTGCAGCCGCCGATCAGGGCCGGCCGGCGGCCGACGGTGTCGACGAAGCGCCCGGCCGGGCCGACGGCCAGGGTCTGGGCCACGGCCGCACCGGCGAAGGCGGTGCCGGTCCACGACGGGGGGCGGTTCAGGACCTCGACGATCAGCAGCGGGACGAGGGAGGAGCGGACCCCGAACGAGGTCCAGCCCTGGGCGAAGTTGGTGAAGCAGGCCGCCTGGTAGCGGACGTCGCGCAGCACCTCCCGGAACGGCACCACCGGCTGGTCCGCGGGTTCGGTGGCCCGTTCGCTCCGCACCCGGAGCAGGACCAGCCCGACGGTGCCGGCCACGGCCAGGGTGGCGGCGTAGAAGAAGAACGGGGCGGTCAGCGAGATGGCCGACAGCACGCCCCCGATGGCGGGCCCGGTCATGCCGCCGAGCAGGAAGCCGCCCTGGAAGAAGCCGGCCGCCCGGCCGCGGACCGACGCGTCGACCGAGGTCAGCAGCAGCGTGGTGGCCGACACGGTGAACATGGCCGACCCGATACCGCCGATCCCGCGCAGGGTGAGCAGCTGGACGTAGGAGTGGGCCAGGCCGGCCAGGCCGCTGGAGATGGCCACGATGAAGATGCCGACCGCCATCACCAGGCGCTCGGAGAACCGGGTGATGAGCCGCCCGCAGAACGGGCTGGACACCAGCCGCATCAGGGCGAAGGCCGAGATGACCGCGCCGACCTCGAGCTTGCCGACCCCGAAGGAGCGGGCGAAGACCGGCAGCACCGGCACCAGGACGCCGAACCCGACCGCCACGCAGAACGCGATCAGGCCCAGCACGTAGACCTCGCGGGGCAGGGTGCGGCGGGCCCGCAGAGCGTCGCGGACCGAGAGCAGCCTGTTCACCGCGCCATTCTGCCGTCCGGGGACAACCGGGCGTCACGGGTTCCACGGATCCGGTGGCGTCGTTCCGCCCTCGTCGGGGTGGGCCGGGCGGGACGACCGGTCGGCTAACGTTGGCGCGTTACGGTCCCACCAAGGAGGAGCCATGGGCGTCGGCAGCACCATCTGGACGCGGGTCAACGCCCTTCGTCACCGACCCGGGCGTCCGGCTCTGACCAGCGGTACCGCCGCGGCCGGCTCGGCCCCGGCCAGCGCCGCCCCGGAGGCGCCGCTGTTGCCGCGTACGGCGGTGCCCGGAGCCGAGCCGCCGGTGGCCGAGGTCGCCGTCGTCCCCCTGACCGGGCTCGACGTGCCGGTGCCGCGCGGCCTGCAGGTCGCCGCGTCCTGGGCCTGGCGGGTCATCCTGCTCGCCGTCCTGCTCTACGGGCTGACCCGCCTCTTCGGCTTCCTGTCCGAGGTGATGATCCCGCTGGCGGTGGCCGTGCTGCTGGCCGCGATGCTGTCCCCGGTCTCCAACCGCCTGCACAGCTGGGGCCTGCCGCGGGCCGCGTCGACCGCGATCACCCTGTTCGGCGGGCTGGCCCTGATCGCCGGAGCCCTGACCCTGATCATCACCCAGATCGTCTCCCAGTCGGAGGTGCTGTCGGCCAACGTGGGCACCGGCTTCACCAAGCTGGTCGACTACCTGCAGAACGGGCCGCTGCACCTGGGGGCGCAGTACTTCGACACCGCCTCCTGGGTGACCCGGGCGCAGACCTTCCTGAAGGACAGCACCAGCCAGCTCGGGACGTACGCCGCCGAGTTCGGCGCCCAGGTCGGGCACTTCGTGGCCGGGTTCTTCATCACCCTGTTCGCGCTGTTCTACTTCCTCTACGACGGCCGCGGCATCTTCACCTTCCTGCTCAAGTTCTTCCCCGAGCAGTCCCGGGGCAAGGTCGACCGCGCGGCCGGCCTCGGCTGGCGCTCGCTCTCGGCGTACGTCCGGGCCACGATCCTGGTCGCGCTCTCCGACGCCGTCGGGGTGCTGATCGCGGCGCTCATCCTGGGCGTGCCGGTGGCCCCGGCGCTGGCGGCGCTGGTCTTCATCGGCGCCTTCGTGCCGCTGGTCGGGGCGTTCGTCTCCGGCTTCGTGGCCGTCATCGTCGCGCTGGTCGCCCTGGGGGTCTTCAAGGCCCTGTTGATGTTCGCCGCCATCATCCTGGTGATGCAGATCGAGGGTCACCTGCTGCAGCCGCTGCTGCTCGGTCGGGCCGTCAAGCTGCACCCGCTGGCGGTGCTGCTGGCCATCGCGATCGGCATCATCGCGGGCGGCATCGTCGGGGCCCTGCTGGCGGTCCCGCTGCTCGCCTTCACCAAGTCCTACATCCAGTACCTGGCCGGCGCCTCCGAGCCGGCGGCGGTCCGCCCGATCCGCTGGCCCGTGCCACGCCGCTCGTCCTGAGCCGGACAGCACAGCGCCCCCCGACCGTCACGGTCGGGGGGCGCTGTCGTTGGTCGGGGGAGCCACCGGTCAGAGGGCGGACCCCTTCTTGTAGGTCGCGAATGAGGCGTTCCAGTCGGTGTAGCCGTTCAGCGGCTCGATCCCGCGGCTGGTGCCGGTGGTGACCACCGGGTCCCCGATCATCACCTGGTTGAACAGCCAGCCGGCGTCGGCGGTGCTCATGCCGACGCAGCCGTGGCTGGTGTTGCGCCGGCCGAAGTTGGCGGTGTTCCAGGGTGCGGCGTGCAGGAACTCACCCGAGTTGGTGATCCGCATGGCGTACTTGACGTTGAGGTCGTACGCCTCCTTGGCCCCGATCATCTGGTTCGTCATCCGGGTCTGGGCCAGCTTGTCCATGATCAGCTTGGTCCCGCTGCGGGTGACCCAGCCGTCCTTGCCGCCGCTGACCCCGATGGTGCGGATCAGCGAGCCGTTGCGGTAGACCTTGGCCAGGTCGGTCCGCAGGTCGACCTTGGTGACCAGGGAGCGGCCGATGGTGAAGGACGTGGCGGCCGAGTTCTGGCCGTACACACCGTTGCCGGCGGCGAGGCCGTTCAGGTCGGCGTTCAGCGCAACGGTGGTGCCCGGCTTCCAGAACGTCTTGGGCCGGAAGTGCACCTCGGTGCCGGAGTACCAGTGCCAGCTCCCGGTCTGCGCCGGGGTGACCGTCAGGTGCAGGTTCTTCTGGAACGCCTTCTTGTCGGTGACCGGCACGTCGAACCTGACGATGACCGGCATGCCCACGCCGACCGTTGACCCCTTGAGGGGGTAGACGGTCGGGAACGTCTGCTGCTTGAGGGTCAGGGCCTGGGTGGCGAAGGTCGAGGTCGCGGTGGTCGACTGCCGCTCGGCGTTCCGGCCGACCATGGTGACCGTGTACGTCGCCGCCGGCTCGAGCCGCTCGCTGGCCTTCCAGCTGGACCCGTCCTTGGCCATCGTGCCGGCCACGGTGCCCTTGACGGCCTGCCCCTTGGTGTCGACGCCCTTGTAGCTGACGCTCACCTTGGTGAGGCTGCCCGCCGCCGCCTTGACCGCCACCAGGGTGTCCACGGGGACCTTGCTGGACCCGTCCTTCACGTTGCTGGTGAGGGAGACCGGCGGGGTGGTCGGGGTGGCGCTGGCCGAGGTGTCCGTCGACCGGGTCGACCCGGGCTTGGTCACCTGCTGCCCGGAGCCGCCGCTCGGGGCGCTGGGGACGCTGCCGCAGCCGGCGAGCGTGCCGAGCAGCAGGGAGGTGGCGATGCCGGTGAGAGCCAGCTTGGTGCGGTGGGCCATGCGCGTCCTTCGTGTCGTTGACGTCGTGACGACCGGTGGGATGGCCTCACGTCCGACTCGTTCCTCGTCGGGTCCCGGCCACGGTCTGGGGGCTCGACCTCACCGGCTATCCTGCGTCCTCGCAGTAACAAATGTGCCACTGCGAACGGGCGTTTTCCTAATCTCTTCGGTGCCGGACCCGCCGCCGGACACCGGGGTCGGCACCCGACGGCGGGTTCGCGCTCGGCTCCCTCAGTGGGCGACGGCGACCAGCGGCTGGTCGGCCGACTGGTCCTCGTCCGCGGTGCCGGGGGTGGTCGTTCGGCCGGCCAGCTCCTTCTCCCGCATGGTCAGGGCGATCAGCAGCGCGACGGCCATGAAGGGCACCGCCACCAGGAAGACGTCGTCCATCGCGCCGGTGAAGGCGGTGAGGACCCAGGTCTTGACCGGCTCGGGCAGCGCCCGGATGGCGGTCACGTTGTTGACGGCCGTGCTGGCCGCGCCCATCTGGGCCTTGGCCGCCGCCGGGACGACCAGGTCCAGGTGGTGGGCCAGGCGGGTGTTCAGGATGGCCCCGAAGAGCGCCACCCCGATCGCGCCGCCCATGGAGCGGAAGAAGGTCACCGAGGCGGTGGCCACCCCCATGTGCTTGCGGTCGACGCTGTTCTGCACGGCGGTGACGACGACCTGCATCGTCATGCCCAGGCCGGCGCCGAAGAAGAACATGGTGACCGCGATGTAGAGGTAGGAGGTGTCGATCGCCAGCCGGGAGAAGGCGAACAGCGCACCGCCGACCAGGATCGCGCCCGAGATCGGCATCCACTTGTAGCGACCCGTACGGGCCATGATCTGACCGCCGCTGATGGAGGTCGAGAAGATCCCGAGCACCAGGGGCAGCATGGCCAGACCGGACCGGGTGGCCGACATCCCCATCACCGCCTGCAGATAGATGGGC
This sequence comes from Friedmanniella sp., assembly GCA_025964935.1. Lineage (GTDB taxonomy): Bacteria > Actinomycetota > Actinomycetes > Propionibacteriales > Propionibacteriaceae > Microlunatus. The sequence goes on from JAOPXW010000202.1 coordinate 8,151, forward strand.
AGGTAGATCAGACCGCCGAACATGCCGACGCCCATGATCATGGCGAAGACGACGTTGGAGGTGAAGGTCCAGTGGCCGAAGAGCTCCATCGGGATGATCGGCTCCTTGGCCCGGTTCTCGACCACGATGAACAGCCCGGCGAGCACGACCGTGGCCACGATCAGGCCGATGCCGATCCCGGAGGTCCAGCCGCGATCGGGACCGGCCCAGCTGAGGTAGAGGATCAGGCTGGTCACGGAGGCGACGATGGTGGCGGCCCCCAGGTAGTCGACCGAGGCCTCGCGCTTGACGTGGTGCAGCTTGAGGGCCATCGAGGTGATGATCAGGGCAGCCAGGCCGATCGGCAGGTTGATGAAGAAGATCCACTCCCAGCCGAGGTGGTCGGTGAACAGACC
>JAOPXW010000212.1 GCA_025964935.1 Friedmanniella sp.
GCGGTGCCGTTGGTGGTGCCGTCGAACGTGGCGGCCCCGTCGTTGGATCCGACGACCTGGCCAGTGGCGCCGAGCGCCACCCCCGACCCGGGGGCCAGGTCGGAGGGACCGGCCCAGTTCGTGATCGCCGTCGCGCCGGCCTTGTCGGTCATCCGCCAGAAGTCCGACGCCCCGTCAGCCAGCACCTGCTGGCTGTAGGCGTTGTCCGGGATGGCGGTGGCTCCGGTGGTGACCGCGACCGACTGGGAGTAGGCCACGTTCCCGTCCGGGTCGTTCTCACGGATCTGGTAGGTGTACGTGGTGTTGGGAGCCAGGCCGGTGTCCAGGAAGGACAGGGTGCGGCGGTTCCACCACAGCGACTGCACGTCGGTGGCGGTGAAGACCGGGGTGGCCTTGTCGGCGCGCCGGACCTGGTAGGTCAGCAGGGCGTCGTCCCGGTCCCAGTTGGTGCCCCAGCTGACCCGGACCGCGTTGCCGGAGACGGCCGACAGGCTCGGGGCCGAGTCGGCACTGTAGATCTGGTTGGCCATCTTGCGCGGCGCCTTGGCGCCGACGGCGAAGCGCACCAGACCCTGCTGCGCGGTGCCGTTGACCTTGGGGAACTCCCCGCCGGCGACGACGTAGTCCGAGGTCGCCTCGACCGTCCAGGCCGCCTGCGTCTGGCCGGTGAAGCTGCCCGCGGCCAGGTCGGGGAACCAGTTGACCTGGGAGGGGGCGCCGGCACCGAAGAAGTCGTAGTACCCGCCCTGGGTGTTGTGCTGGACCGTCCCGGTGGCGTTCGCCGTGAAGGCGTTCGCGCGCCAGTGCGCCCGCGGGTTCTGCTCCGGGAAGCTGCCGATGTTGGCGCAGTTGTGGTGGTGGCTGACCGAGTAGACGGTCCCGTTGACCGGCTGCACGTCGTAGGTGTCCCCGTGGCAGTCGGCCAGCCAGTTGATGGAGCCGTCACCGGGCTTGACCGAGAAGACGCCCTCGAAGTTGCCCGTCCCGCCGAACCAGTAGGCCGACCCGAACACGTTCGTACCGTCGGTCTTCAGCGACAGGACCGCGGCGGTGTTGCCGTAGTTGCGGATCACCGTGTTGGCGGCGAAGGGCAGCAGCGCTGCGGTGGTGACGTCGATCGCCGCCAGCCCGGTGGCCGTGGCCCCGTTGATCGTGGAGAACGCACCGCCGGCGATCACCCGGGTGCCGTCGGGGCTGACCAGCAGGGCGTTCACGTCCAGGTCGGCCGTCGGCGCCCAGCCCAGCAGCGAGCCGTCGGTCGGGCTGAAGGCGGCCAGCCGGCTGCGCGGCACGTCGTTGGCCTTGGAGAAGATGCCGCCCACGTAGACGGCGTTGTTGGTCACCGCGAGCGAGAGGACCTGCGCGTCGAGCTTGGGCGAGAACGCCGCCACCAGGGCGCCGGTCGCGGTGCTGTAGGCCGCGATGCGGGCGTGGAAGACGCCGTTCGCGTTGGTGAAGCTGCCACCGACGTAGAGCCGGCTCTTGTCCGGCGACAGGGCGAGGACCTTCACCACCCCGTCCAGGCTGGGCGCGAAGCTGGGAATGAGGTTGCCGGTGGTGATGTCGTAGGCGAGGAGGTTGTTGCGCACCGTCTCGTTGACCCCGGCGGCCGAACCCGCCGGCCGCGCCCGGGTGAACTGCCCCCCGGCGTAGACCGTGGTCCCCGCGACGGCCTGGTCCCAGACCACGCCGTTGATCTGGACCGTCGGCAGCGCGTCGGCCGTGACGTTGGTGGCGCTGCGCTGCTGGACCGGTGCGTCGGCGGTGGCGGCGGAGGCGACCCCGGCCGTGCTCACCAGCCCGACCAGGAGGAGCACGAAGGCCACCCCGCTCGCGCATACGCGTCTGACCGATAACGTGTTCGACATCCTGTGGCCCCCCGGCTCCTCGTTCGACGGGGATCCCCCACCCGCCGAGCCGAACAGTATCCCGGTCTGCGCCCCCCCGCAGGCGCTACGGAAAACTCCCGTGGACCCCGGGCGCACCGACCCGGGTTGAACCGGCCCGACCGCCGCAGTCAGCCGCGGAAGCGGGCCTCCCGGACGGCGGTCCCGTCCGCCAGGGCGTCACCCAACGAGCGTCCCTGCCAGCCGCGGGCCGCGTAGGCGGTCAGGATCTGGTCGGTCAGGTCGCCGCGGTCCAGCACCGGCTCGGGGCGCTGCGCGACCCCGTCCAGGGCCCCGGCGAACGCGTCGTGGGCGAGCAGGATCGTGCCGGGCGCCACGCCGGCCTGGGCCTTGGCCACCCGGTCCGCCTGGGGCAGGTCCCGCCAGTCCCACGACGTCGCCCCCCACAGCACCGGGGTCAGGCCGAGGCTGGTGACGGCCCGCCAGGTGAGGGGGTTCTGACGCCCGTACGGGGGCCGGAACCAGCGCACCGGCGCCCCCACCAGGCCCTCCAGCTCGTCCCGCGCGGCCGCCGTGCGGGCCCGGGCGGCGCGGTAGCCGAAGTCGACCAGGGGCTGGTGGTCGACCCCGTGCAGCGCGACCTCGTGACCGGCCGCGACGACCTCGGCCAGCAGGCCCGGCTGACGGCGTACGCGCGAGAGCAGGACGAAGAAGGTGGCGGTCGCCCCGTGCCGGTCCAAGCTGCCCAGGATGGCGTCGGTGCCGCCCGGCTCGGGGCCGTCGTCGTAGGTCAGCACCACATGGGTCTGACCGGTCCGGACGGCGACCACCGACCCGACCGGCCCCGAGTGACGCCGGAGCACCCCCTTCGCGCCGGCGGCCAGCCGCCGTACCCGGGTCCTACCTGACATGTGCGCCTCAGCTCT
>JAOPXW010000222.1 GCA_025964935.1 Friedmanniella sp.
CTGCCGCGGCACTCCAGCGTCGGACGCTCGGCGGGCGCGTTCGCCCTGGTCCCGCTGCGCGACCTCCGCGCGGGCCGGTTCGTCGAGGCGCTGCTACGACCCGACCGGGCGGCCCGGCGGGCGGTCCAGGTCGTCCTGGGCGAGCTCGAGGCCGAGGCGCGCGCGGTCAGCGGTCGCTGACCCCGCGCCCCCGGACTCAGACCGCAGCCGCTCCGGCCCGCACCGGGTCGGTGATGATCTTGCCCGGGTTCAGGTTCTGGCCCGGGTCCATGGCCGCGAACAACCCGGTGATCATGGCCACGCCGGGCGCGGACAGGTCCTGCTCCAGCCACTGCGCGTGCTCGGTGCCCACCGAGTGGTGGTGCGACAGCGTGCCGCCGGAGTCGACGAAGGTCTGCTGGATCGCGTGCTTGACCACCTCGTACTGGGCGATCGGGTCGACCCCGTCGTGCCGGAACGCGAAGGTGAAGTAGAGGCAGGCCCCCGAGTGCGCCGAGTGGGACAGGTGGCACATGATCCAGCCGGTGACCCCGAGCTGGGCGAAGGCCTGCTTGGCGTTGACCATCACGTTGTCGTAGAGCGGGACCAGCTTGGACCACGGCGCCGCGGTCTCGGAGACGTCGGCGGCCGCGCCCCGGTCGAGGAGGAAGTCTCGGATGTAGGGGGTGTCGAACTTCTTCTGGTCGTAGAGCACACCGGGCCCCTTGCCCAGCGAGATGCCGCCGTGCTTGGTGATGATGCTCTTGACGATGGCCCTGTCCCGGGCGACGTAGGTGGGCGCACCCTCGTGGCCGACGAACGACAGGCAGACCTTGTCGAGGTCCCAGCCGCGGGCGGCCAGCACCTTCATCAGACCCTTGCTGACCAGGCCCGACACCGAGACCCCGGTGGACTTCTTGCGGGTCGCGAAGGAGAAGCGGGTCTCGCCCGCGTCCGATACCCGGGTCACCGACGGGTGCGCGTCGCTGGCCGAGATGTCCTGCATCGCCGCCACGCCGGCCTCGAAGGACGGGAACAGGTAGCCGAGGATGAGCCGCTCCTGAGGGATGCGGTGGACCTGCGCGGTGACCTCGGTGATGACCCCGAGGCGGCCCTCCGAGCCCAGGATCATCTCCTTGACGCTGGGGCCGGTCGAGGAGCTGGGGACCGCCCGCACCTCGAGCAGCCGGCCGGGCAGGACGACCCGCAGGCCCTTGGTGATGTCGGCGATGTCGCCGTACTTGTCGGACTGCATGCCCGAGGAGCGGGTCGCGACCCAGCCGCCGAGGGTGCTGTGGGTGAAGCTGTCGGGGAAGTGGCCCAGCGTCCAGCCCCGGGCGGTCAGCTGCGCCTCCAGGTCGGGGCCCAGGGCGCCGGCCTGGATCCGGGCCAGGCCGGAGTCGGCGTCCACGTCCAGGACCCGGTTGAGCCGGCCGAGGTCGAGGGAGATGACGGTCCGGGTCTCCTCCTCCCGCGGCTGCAGGCTGCCAGAGATGTTGCTGCCCCCGCCGAAGGGGATCAGGACGGCGTCGGCGTCCACGGCCAGGTCGACGACCAGCTGGACCTGCGCCTCGTCGGCCGGGTAGACGACCACGTCGGGCACCCGCGGGATGTCCCCGGCCCGCAGTCGGAGCAGGTCCCGGATGCTCTTGCCGTAGGTGTGGACGATGCGCTCGAGGGCGTCGGACAGCACGTTGTCCGCCCCGACCGCGCCCCGCAGGGCGCCGAGCAGGTCCTCGGTGATGATCGGGTCGGCGATCGGCAGCTGTTCCAGGGTCAGACCGGGGGCCGAGGGCTCGTCCAGGTCGACGTCGATGACCTCCTGCACGAACGGACGCAGACCGGGCTTGTCCTCGTGGTGGAAGCCCAGGCCTTCGACGCCCCACCCCGTCCACTTCATGTGCTTGACGGCAGGCATGTCAGTCTCCTTCGGTTACGGCTACGACTCGGGCGGGCTCCGCCATCAGGCGAGCTGCTCGATCACGGTGGTGGTCTGGTCGATCAGGCCGCGGACTTCCTTGGCGATCCGATCGGAGAACTCGGCGACGGTCTCGTCGTCCTCGGCGTGCAGCGGGTCGCCGAACATCAGCCAGACCGGCTTGCGCCCGCGCAGCGGCCAGTTCCGCCCGTACGGCATCGCCTCGGACGCGCCGACGATGGCCACCGGCAGGCACGGCACGTCGCGGCTCAGGCACAGGGCGGCGGCGCCCGGCTTGAACGTGCCCAGCTCGCCGGTCCGGGACCGGGTGCCCTCGGGGAACAGCAGCAGCGGGACGCCGTCGTCGAGCAGGCTGGTGGCCAGGCCCTTGCGGCCGCGCAGCCCGGTGCGGTCGACGGGGAAGGCGTTGAAGAACAGCGAGGTCAGGCCCCTGCGCCAGCGGACGTCGAAGAAGTAGTCCGCCGCCGCGCCGGCGGCCAGGTAGCGGGAGAGCCGGCGGGGGAGGGCCCCGATGATGAGCGGCGCGTCCAGGTGGCTGCTGTGGTTGGAGACCACGACGAAGGGTCCCTTGACCCCGGCGAGACGCTCGCGGCCCAGGACCGTGACCGAGGCCAGGCGCCAGATGACCGGCTTCAGCACCCCGCGCTGGGCGACGAACCGCGCCCCCGCGTGCAGCGGCGACGTGTAGCGGCTTCGGCTGGACACGTCCTCACCCTAGCCGACCGACGGTCAGTGGCGGCCCGAGGAGAGCCGGCGCGACGCCGCGCGGACCAGCCGTCGGGGCGCGTGCCGGGCGGCGAAGATCAGCACCCGGTAGCGCTTGGACGGGATGGAGACGACCTGGCCCGCAGCCACGTCCCGGAGGCACTCCTCGACCAGGTCGTCGGCCTCCAGCCACATCACGGCGGGGATCTTGCTGGTCCCGATGGCCGCCCGCTCGTGGAACTCGGTGCGCACCCAGCCCGGGCAGAGGGCGGTCACGGTGACGCCGGAGTCCCGCAGCTCGTTGGCCAGTCCCTCGGAATAGACGGTCACCCACGCCTTGATCGCGGAGTAGCTCCCCATGGTCACGAAGCCGGCGGTGCTGGACACGTTGATGATCGCCCCCGTGCCGCGGGCCTGCATGGCGCGGCCGGCCGCCCCGGCCAGGACCAGGACCGCCCGGACCATCACGTCGAGCGCGCGGTCGTGCGGGGTGACGTCGGCGTCCAGCAGCCGGGCCTGGATGCCGAAGCCCGCGTTGTTGACCAACACGTCGATCGGGTGCTCGGTGCTGCTCAGCCGGGCCGCGACGCGGTCGGTGTCCTCACGGGAGGACAGGTCGGCGGGCAGCACCTCCACCTCCACGTGGTGGGCGGCGCGGAGCTCGGTCGCCATGGCCTCGAGCCGCTCGACGTCGCGGGCGACGAGGACGAGGTGGTCGCCCCGGGCGGCCAGGGCCCGGGCGAAGGCGGCGCCGATGCCGGAGGTGCCACCGGTCACGAGTGCGGTTGTCATGCGCTCACCCTGTCACGCGCGGGCACGACGGGCCACGTCGTGGCCGTGGGAGGGGTCAGTCGCTGGACTGGACGGACTTGATGAAGCCCAGCACCAGGACCAGGAGCGCGGCCATCATGCCGAAGACCCCGCCGACGATGGCCCGGAACGGGGTAGGGACGATGTGCGCGTCGGGCGTGGTGGACAGGATGAACACCGAGATCGCGAACGCGACCACGGCCAGCACGCCACCCACGATGTACAGGAAGTTCTTGCGCATGGCGTCAGCCTCTCACGGGTTCAGCGTCCGGTTCACCCGGTCGGGATTCATTCTGTCGTACGGCTGCGGCGTACGGCTCCCGCCCCGGCCGACGTGGCTCACCCGTCGCTGCTCCGGGTCAGCAGCTCGGCGGTCTGGCGGGCGATGGCGAGCTCCTCGTTGGTGGGCACGACGGCCACCACGCTCGGGGCGCCGTCGGGGGAGATGACCCGGGCCGCGCCCGAGCGGACGGCGTTGCGCTCCGGGTCGACGCTGAGACCCAGTCCGGCCAGACCGTCGACCACGGCGGCCCGGAGAGCGGGGTTGTTCTCCCCGACCCCGGCCGTGAAGGTCAGGACGTCGATCCCGCCGAGCTGGGCCAGGTAGGCCCCGATGTAATGCTTCAGGCGGTGGACGTAGACCTCGAAGGCGAGCTGGGCGTCGGCGTCGCCCGCCGTACGCCGCTCCTGCAGCTCGCGGAAGTCGTTCACCCCGGCCAGCCCCTTGAGTCCGGACTTCTTGTTCAGCAGGGCGTCGATGTCGGCGATGCCCATCCCCAGCTGGTTGTGCAGGAAGGTGTGCAGCCCCGGGTCGACGTCGCCGGACCGGGTGCCCATCAC
>JAOPXW010000235.1 GCA_025964935.1 Friedmanniella sp.
GCCCCCGTCGCGGCCGCGATGGCGGCACCGGACGTCTCGGCCCGGAGCCCAGCCGCCACCACGGGCAGCGTGGTGGCCAGGAGCACCCCGAGGGCGAGCAGCAGCCAGGCCGCGGGCCGGTGTCGCAGTCCGGCCCAGGCCAGGCTCGCGGCGGCACGCATTCTGGCTCACCTCCCGGCCGTCCCGGGCCGCGTCACGGCGGGTCGCTGGTCGCGCCCGGGATCCTGCCGCGATTATGCGGCACCGCACTGACAGTGCGGGGGAGGTGCCGGGATCAGCGGCGGGACTCGTTGGGGATCAGGATCCAGCCGGCCAGATAGATCAGGATCTGCGGACCCGGCAGCAGCATGCTGGCCACGAACGCGACCCGGACCCAGAACGGGGAGACGTTGAAGCGGCGGGCGATGCCGGCGCAGACGCCGGCGACCATGCGGTTGTCGACGGGGCGGGTCAGGGTGGTGCTCATGTGGGCTTCCTCTCGGGTCGGCCACGGGGACCCCGGGCCATCTCTCCAGACTGCCGCATCGGGAGCCTCGGGCGGGAGATCTCCAGGGTCACTCCGGGTGCGGATCGGGGACCACCCCCGGCGGCCCCGACCGCGGTGCCCCCTCGACCTCGGCACGGTGGGCGGTCATGGCCTCGGTCATCGACCTCATGAAGGCCTCGATGACCCGCAGCTCCTCGGGGCCGAGACTCTGCATCACCCCGGCGGTCCGCTGCCCGAGCGGGCCGAAGAACTCCCGGGCCAGGTCCTGGCCGGGCCCCGCCCGGCGGATCCGCACGCTCCGCCCGTCCTCGGGGTCGGGCTCCCGGCGTACGTGGCCCGACCGGACCAGCCGGTCGATGGCGGCCGTGACGGCGCCCGAGGTCAGGTTCAGGCTCTGCCGCAGGGAGCCGGGCGTGGCGGGCTCGCCCTGCCGCTCGGCGTTCATCACGATGACCAGGGCCTGGAAGTCCGTCGGGTGCATGGCGTGCTGCCGGGCGAAGGAGTCGGCCACCCGACCGGCCTCGGACCCGTAGCGGCGCAGGTGGTCGACGATCAGGCGCCGGAGAGCGTCGCCGGACGGCTCCGACGGGTCCGACGGCTCGGTGGACGACATCGGGCCTCCTCCTGATCTCTTCATCATTGAGAGATATTGCTACGATTCTCCTGTGTGGACCACCCTTGCCCGACTGCTCACCCGGCGCGCGGTCTCCTGGGCGGTGCTGGTGCTGGCCCTGCTGGCCTCCGGCGCCCTGATCAGCCTGGCGCCCGACCTCAAGGCCCAGGACGACCCTACGGCCTCGCTGCCGGCCGCCGCCCAGTCCACCGAGGTCAGCCGGCGGCAGCAGGACCTGCCCTCGGGTCAGCTCAATCCCGCCCTGGTCGTCTACAGCCGGCCCGGGGGGAAGCTGAGTGCTGAGGACGTCGCCGCGCTGACCGCACGCGGGCCCGAGCTGGCTGCCCTGGCCCTCGGCGGCCGGGTCAGCCCGCCCCAGGTCTCCCCGGACCAGGCGGCCGCCCTGGTCGTCGTCCCGCTGTCCGGTGCGGTCCCCAGCGAACAGACCACCGCCTCCGTGAAGGCCCTCCGGGCGACCCTGGCGACGGGGCTGCCCGACGGCGTACGCGCCCAGGTCACCGGTGGCGCCGGGTTCTCCACCGACCTGAGCTCGGCCTTCGACGGCGCCGACGTGACGCTGTTGGCCACCACGGCCGGGGTGGTCGCCCTGCTCCTCCTCCTGACCTACCGCAGCCCGCTGCTCTGGCTCGTGCCGCTGGCCGTGGTGGGGGCCGCCGACCAGGTCACCGCGTCGCTGGTGGCGTGGGTCTCCCAGCACACCGACGTCCCCATCGACGCCTCGACCAACGGGATCGTCTCGGTCCTGGTCTTCGGGGCGGGCACCGACTACGCGCTGCTGCTGATCGCCCGCTACCGGGAGGAGCTCCGGCGTACGGCGGACCGCCGCGCCGCGATGCGTCACGCCCTGGCCACCGCCGGTCCGGCCATCGGGGCCTCGGGGGCGACGGTCGTGCTCGCCCTGCTCACCCTGCTGCTCGCCACCTTCGGGGGCAGCCGGGCCATCGGGGTGGGTGGCGCCATCGGGATCGTGGTGGCCCTGGTCTTCGGGCTGGTCGTGCTGCCCGCCGCGCTCGTGGTCTGCCCGCGCCAGATCTTCTGGCCGCTGGTCCCCCGGGTCGTCGAGCCGGGGCAGACCGCCGAGGTCGGGGGGCGCGGCTGGCGCCGGATCGGCCTGGCCACCACCCGTCGCCCCTGGGCCGTGATCACCGCCTCGGTCCTGGTCCTGCTCGCCCTCAGCGCGGGCACCCTCAGCACCGGGTTCGGACTCAGCCAGGCCGACACGTTCCGGACCAAGGCGGAGTCGGTCGAGGGGCTCAAGACCCTCTCCGCCTCGTTCCCCGCCGGTCTGGTCTCACCGGTGGTCGTGATGACCGAGCCCGACCGGGTGGCCGCGGTGACGGCCGCCGCCACCGCCGTCCCCGGGGTCGACCAGGCCCGGCCGGGGGAGTCGACGGCGAGCCTGGCCGAGGTGGACGTCGTCATCACCGCGGCCCCCAACACCGACGCCAGCTACGCCACGGTGCGGGCGCTGCGGACGGCCGTCGCGGCGGCCGACCCGAACGCGGCGGTCGGGGGCAGTGTGGCCACCACCCTGGACGCCCGCGACGCGTCGGTGCGCGACCTCAAGCTGATCGCCCCGCTGATCCTGGCCCTGGTCTTCGTGGTCCTGGTCGTCCTGCTCCGGGCCCTGGTGGCCCCGGTGGTCCTGATCCTGACCGTGATCCTGAGCTTCTTCGCCGCCCTCGGGGCCGGCAGTCTGGCCTTCACCTACCTGCTGGGGTTCCCGGCGCTGGACTACCAGGTGCCGCTGCTGTCGTTCCTGTTCCTGGTCGCGCTCGGGGTCGACTACAACATCTTCCTCGTCTCCCGGGCCCGGGAGGAGACCGAGACCCACGGCACCCGCGACGGCATCCTGAACGCCCTGGCGGTCACCGGTGGGGTGATCACCAGCGCGGGCATCCTGCTGGCCGCCGTCTTCACCGTGCTCGGGGTGCTACCGGTGATCGTGCTGACCGAGATCGGGATCATCGTCGGGGTCGGGGTCCTGCTGGACACCCTGCTGGTCCGGACCGTGCTGGTGCCGGCCCTGGTGCACGTGCTGGACGACCGCTTCTGGGCTCCGGGTCACCTGTCCCGGCTGCGGCCCCGGCACGCCCTCGCGGGTGCCCCCGACGCGGGTGCGGCCACCGTCGCCGGTGACCAGGCGGCTCCCCGTCGGGCCCTCTGACCGGGCCCGGCTCCTCTAGACTCAGGCGTTCGCGCCGCACGACGACCGGGGAGCCGATGTTTGCCAACCAGCTGGACCTGCCGCTCGTGCACGCCGGGAAGGTCCGCGAGCTCTACGCCCTGGGCCCCGACCGGCTGCTGATGGTCGCGACCGACCAGATCAGCGCCTTCGACTTCGTGCTGGACAGCCCGATCCCCGACAAGGGTGTGGTCCTCAACCAGCTGTCCCGCTGGTGGTTCGCCCAGCTCGGCGACCTCGTCGACAACCACGTGCTGTCCTACGACGTCCCCGCGGCGGTGGCCGGCCGGGCCGTGGTCTGCGAGCGGCTGGAGATGATCCCGGTGGAGTGCGTGGCCCGGGGCTACCTGACCGGGTCGGGCTGGCTGGAGTACCAGGCGAGCCGTACGGTGTGCGGCATCGCCCTGCCCGAGGGCCTGGTCGACGGCTCCCGGCTGCCGGAGCCCATCTTCACCCCGGCCACCAAGGCCGCGCTCGGCGAGCACGACGAGAACGTCGACTTCGCCACCGTCGCCGCCACCGTCGGGGACGACGTGGCGGCCCGGATCCGGGACCTCACCCTGGCGGTCTACGCCCGCGCCGAGGCGGTGGCCCGGGACCGCGGCCTGATCCTGGCCGACACCAAGCTCGAGTTCGGGCGGCGGGCTGACGGCACCATCGTGCTGGCCGACGAGGTGCTGACCCCGGACTCCTCGCGCTTCTGGTCGGCGGCGACCTGGCGGCCGGGCGGCGAGCTGCTGTCCTACGACAAGCAGTTCGTCCGGAACTGGCTGCTGCACAGCTCCGGCTGGGACCGCGCCTCCGGCGACGCACCGCCCGCGCTGCCCGCCGACATCGTGACCGCGACCCGGGCCAAGTACGTCGAGGCGTACGAGCTGCTCACCGGGGAGCCCTTCGTCGTCTGAGCGCGGGGTGATGTTCACGCCTCCTCGCCGCGTCCAGCTCCCGCCCGACCCCCGATAGGATCGCGGTCATGGCACGAGTAGTGGTGGACGTCATGCCCAAGCCGGAGATCCTGGACCCCCAGGGCAAGGCGGTGACCGGGGCGCTGGCCCGGCTGGGCTTCGCCGGTGTCTCCGTCCGTCAGGGCAAGCGCTTCGAGCTCGAGGTCGACGGTGAGCTGACCCCCGAGCGGCTGGCCGAGGTGCACCGGGCGGCGGAGACGCTGCTCGCCAACACGGTGATCGAGTCCTTCGTCGTGCACGCCGAGGAGCCCGGCACCGCGCCCGCGCAGGTCGTGGACTGATGGCGGCCCGGATCGGCGTCGTCACCTTCCCGGGCTCCCTGGACGACCACGACGCGCTGCGGGCGGTCCGGCTGAGCGGGGGCGAGCCCGTCCCGCTCTGGCACGGCAGTGACACCCTCGACGGGGTCGACGCGGTCATCCTGCCCGGCGGCTTCTCCTACGGTGACTACCTGCGTTGCGGCGCCATCTCCCGCTTCGCGCCCGTGATGGGCGAGGTCATCGCCGCGGCCGACGCCGGGATGCCGGTGCTCGGCATCTGCAACGGCTTCCAGATCCTCTGCGAGGCGCACCTGCTGCCCGGGGCGCTGATCCGCAACGACGTCCGCACCTTCGTCTGCCGCGACCAGCGCCTGCGGGTCGAGTCCGCCGACACCACCTGGACCTCCGATTTCACCGCCGGTGACGAGATCACCATCGTGCTCAAGAACGGCGAGGGCGGCTACGTGGCCGACGAGGAGACGCTGCGGCGGCTGGAGGGCGAGGGGCAGGTCGTCTTCCGCTACCTGGACGGCAACCCGAACGGTTCCTTCCACGACATCGCCGGCATCACCAACGCGCGCGGCAACGTCGTGGGCCTGATGCCGCACCCCGAGCACAACGTGGACCCGCTGACCGGTCCCTCGACCGACGGGGTGCCCTTCTTCACCAGCGTGCTGAGCTTCCTCTCCGCGAAGGTCTAGTGCCCAGGCGGGACCGGGAGTCGCCGCCGGCCGTCCTGCTGCTGGTGCTGGCCGCCCTGCTCTTCCTCGCACTCCGGGGGGTGCACGCGCTGGCCGAGGACCCCGAGGAGGTCCGGTTCGCCACCGACCGGGTGGTCGTGGTCGGGCTCACCGGCCACGACCGGCTGGACGCCACCGACGAGCAGGTGCTGGGGGCCCACCTCGGCGACGCGCAGGTGGGGGCGATGGCGGTCCGGCCGCGCTACGTGGGCGACTGCGCCGCGGCCGGCTGGACCACCCTGGGGGCCGGTCGCCGGGCTGCGGTCGGCGGCCTGTGTGACCCGCAGGTCAGCGACGGCCGGGTGACGGACTGGCCGGCGCGGCAG
>JAOPXW010000238.1 GCA_025964935.1 Friedmanniella sp.
AGAACGGGCACTCCCCGACCGCCGAGCTGGCCGGCTTGTTCTCACCCTTGATGTACACCATCCGGTGCGGGGTCCACAGGCGGGCGAAGCCGTCCGGCTCACCCGCGTACGCCGTCACGTCAGCCACCTCGACCCCCGGGTCGGACCCGGGCGGGACCGAGTCGGACGGGACGGGCTCGGGTCCGGGCACTCAGACCTGGGCCCGTCGGGCGATGGCGTCGGTGATCTCGGCGACCGCCTCGGCGACCGGCACGCCGTTCTTCTGGGTCCCGTCGCGGTAGCGGAAGGACACCGCCCCCGCGGCCGCGTCCTCGCCGCCGGCGATCAGCATGAACGGCACCTTGGACTTCTGCGCGGTCCGGATCTTCTTCTGCATCCGGTCGTCGGAGGCGTCGACCTCGACCCGGACGCCGGCCCGCTTGAGCTGGTCGGCCACATCGAAGAGGTAGTCGTCGAACTCGGCCGCGACCGGGATGCCCACGACCTGCACCGGGCTCAGCCAGACCGGGAACGCCCCGGAGTAGTGCTCGGTCAGGACCCCGATGAAGCGCTCGACCGAGCCGAAGAGGGCGCGGTGGATCATCACCGGGCGCTGTCGCGAGCCGTCGGAGGCCGTGTACTCCAGCTCGAAGCGCTCGGGCAGGTTGAAGTCCAGCTGGATCGTCGACATCTGCCAGGTGCGGCCGATGGCGTCGCGGGTCTGCACCGAGATCTTCGGGCCGTAGAAGGCGGCCCCACCCGGGTCGGGGACGAGCTCGAGCCCGGAGGCGGCGGCGACCTCGGCCAGCGTGGCCGTGGCCTCGTCCCAGGTCGCGTCGTCGCCCACGAACTTGTCCGGGTTCTTGGTCGAGAGCTCCAGGTAGAAGTCGTCCAGCCCGTAGTCCTTCAACAGGTCCAGGACGAAGGTCAGCAGGCTGGTCAGCTCGCTGCGCATCTGGTCGCGGGTGCAGTAGATGTGGGCGTCGTCCTGGGTCATCCCGCGGACCCGGGTCAGGCCGTGCACGACCCCGGACTTCTCGTAGCGGTAGACGCTGCCGAACCCGAACAGCCGCAGCGGCAGCTCACGGTAGGACCGCCCCCGGGACCGGAAGATCAGGTTGTGCATGGGGCAGTTCATGGGCTTCAGGTAGTAGTCCTGCCCCGGCTTGCGGACCGACCCGTCCTCGTTCAGCTCCGGGTCGATGTGCATGGGCGGGAACATGCCGTCGGCGTACCAGTCCAGGTGCCCCGAGGTCTCGAACAGGGAGCCCTTGGTGATGTGGGGGGTGTAGACGAACTCGTACCCGGCGTCGCTGTGGCGCTGCCGGGAGTAGTCCTCCATCGACTTGCGCAGCACCCCGCCCTTGGGGTGGAAGACCGGCAGCCCGGAGCCCAGCTCGTCGGGGAAGGAGAACAGGTCCAGCTCGGTGCCGAGCTTGCGGTGGTCACGCTTGGCGGCCTCCTCCAGGCGTGTCTGGTACGCCTTCAGCTCGTCCCGGCTCGGCCAGGCCGTGCCGTAGACCCGCTGCAGCTGCGCGTTGGCCTGGTTGCCCCGCCAGTAGGCGGCGGAGACCCGGGTGAGAGCGAACGCGGGGATGTAGCCGGTGTGGGGCACGTGCGGACCGCGGCAGAGGTCGCGCCAGGCCACCGAGTCGTCGCGACGCAGGTTGTCGTAGATGGTGAGCGCACCCGCGCCCACCTCGACGCTGGACCCGTCGTCGGCCGAGGACCCGCCCTTCAGTCCGATCAGCTCCAGCTTGTAGGGCTCGTCGGCCAGCTCGACCCGGGCCTGCTCGTCGCTGACCTCACGACGACGGAAGCGCTGGCGCTCCTTGACGATCCGGTTCATCGCCTTCTCGAGCTCGCGCAGGTCCTCCGGCGTGAACGGCTCGGCCACGTCGAAGTCGTAGTAGAACCCGTCGACGATGGGCGGACCGATGCCCAGCCGGGCCTCCGGGTGGGCGGCCTGCACGGCCTGGGCGGCCACGTGGGCCGCCGAGTGGCGGAGGATGGCGAGTCCGTCGGGGCTGCCGACGGTCACCGGCTCGACCGTGTCGCCCGAGGACACGACCCGCTGCAGGTCCTGCAGCTCGCCGTTGACCCGCATGGCGACCACGCTGCGGTCCTCGGCGAACAGGTCGAGCCCGGTCGTGGTGTCGGTCACCTGCTGCTCACGGGCCTCGTCGCGAACGATGGTGATCGACATGCTGGGCACGATCTGGGTCCTGTCCTTCCGGGGTTGCGGTCCCGCGCACGGAGGTGCTGCAGCGGTGGGCCGGGGCGCGCCGCGAGCCGACGCCGAGGCTAAGACTAGACCTCCCGCACCCCCACACCCCGCCCCATTCGGCCGGGGTCGGGGTCCCGGTCCGCGGCCGGCGGCCTCCGGTCGGGCCTCAGTCGTCGGCGAGCAGGGCGTCCAGCAGGGCCGGGACATCGACGTAGGCGAACCGGATCGCGGAGTCGCTGCAGCCGTACGGGATGACCATGGTGCCGTCGTGCAGCAGCGGTCCGCAGGAGTAGACGACGTTGGGCACGTAGCCCTCCCGCTCCTCGGCGTTGGGGGTCAGCAGGGGCCGCTTGAGCTGACCGAGCAGCTTGGTCGGGTCCGCCAGGTCGAGCAGCATCGCGCCGATGCCGTACCCGCGGACCGGGCCGACGCCGTGCGTCAGGACCAGCCAGCCGGCCTCGGTCTCCAGCGGCGGGCCGCAGTTGCCGAGCTGGATGACCTCCCACGGCTGCTCGGGGGTCTCCACGGTGACCGCGTCACCCCACTCGCGGGCGTCGCTGGAGGTGGAGATGCCGATGCTCTCGCGGTCCCAGCGGGACAGGGCGAAGTAGCGGCCGTCGACCAGCCGCGGGAAGATCGCCATCCCCTTGTCCTTGGCCGCCGGCCCGGTGAGCTGGCTGATCTCGAAGCCGGCGAAGTCGTCGGTGGTGATCAGGTGCGGGGCGACGTGCACCCCGTCGAAGGCGGTGTAGGTGCCCAGGTAGGTGACCGTGCCGTCGTCGCGGACGAAGCGGGTGAAGCGGGCGTCCTCGATGCCGTGGCTCTCGTCGGGCGCACGGGGGTAGAGCACCCGCTCCGCCAGCGGCAGCTCGGGGTCGAAGGTGATGCGGTAGTTGCAGTCCAGCACCCAGCGGATCCGCTCGATCACCGCGCCGGCGCTGCGCCGGGTCGGGTCCGCTGCGGCCAGGGCGCCCACCCGGGCGACCGCCTCGGCGTCCACGTCCTCGGGCAGCAGCGCCAGCACGTGACCGGGCTCGGCCAGGTCGGGGCGCTCGGCGAGCACGCTGGCGAGGAAGGTGCGGGTCAGCGGGCGCGCCGACGGCTCCCCGGTGCTCACGTGCCGGCCGGGGTCGTCGACCCGGACGTCCCCGTCGGCGGTCACGACGCCGGTGCGGAACTCGAGGCTGGAGATGTGACCCTCCCCCACGCCCCGGGCGCTCATCACGAACCGGAGCTCGCCGGGGCCGACCCCGTCCTGGTCGGGGTGGGCCACCAGCGACGGGTTGAGCACGGCCGCGGACTCGACGGCATACTCCTGCGTGAAGTACGCCCCGATCAGCGCGATGCGGTCGGCGGCCAGGTTGGGCAGGTCGGGCACCCGGTGGGAGGCCGCGACCATGAAGTGCCGCCGCAGGGTGGCGGCCAGGTCGCGGTGCCGGTCGCCGTAGAGGGCCAGGGTGTCCCCCAGCGTCTCGGCCACGACCTCGTCACTCATGGCCAACACCCGGTTGATCACCGCCTGGGCGCGGGAGAGCCCGCTGGCCAGGGTCTCCTGGCCGGGCAGGAACAGCTTGGCCAGCACCCGACGCGGGTCGGCCACCAGAACTGTCGGTCCGCGCCGGACGATCGCGTCAGCGCTCAACGAGCCGATCCCAGCCGGCGCGCGTGCTGGAAGGTGGAGATCATCGCCATGGTGGATTCGGCTCCCTGGTTCTCGTTGCGTCCGTGACGATGGAGTCCATCGCACCCGCCGCCGGTGTCGGGGTCCACCAAGGAGGTGGCCGCGTCGTTGGCGCCGTGGAACCAAGCCTCGCAGCGCAGCACCGCGGTCCGCCACCGGGGGTCACCGGTGAGGGCGTACGCCCGGGCGCAGGCGTCCGCCAGGGAGGAGACCTCGATGGGCTGCTGGTCGAAGCCGGGGCGCGGCTCGCCGTGCACCCAGCCCCCGACCGGGGTGACCGAGATGTGCTCGCCGCGGGTCTCCACGTCGAGCAGCCAGCCCAGCAGGGCCAGCCCGTCGGCGCGCAGCTCCGGCTCGTCCAGCCACTCCCCCGCCGCCACCAGCACCTCGGGCAGACTCGCGTTGGAGTAGCGCAGCCGGGGCTCGGGCCAGGGCCAGCCGGGTCGACCGGACGCGCCGCCGCTGCGGCGGTCGGGGTGCAGCCGGGTCCGGACCGCGATCGCGTGGGCCGCGTCCCGCAGCAGGCTCCGGGCGACCTCGTGCTCGGGGTAGCGGGTCAGGACCTCCGCCGCACCCAGCGCCGCGTACGCCATGGCCATCAGCCACGGGGCACGCCGGGCGGCGCCGATCTCGAAGTGCCGCAGGGCCGTCCGCGCCGCCTCCGAGCCGGGGTCGAGCCGCGCGGCGGCGGTGCCGAGGCCCCACAGGGCGCGGCCCCAGCAGTCCTCCAGGGTCGGCTCGTCGGTCCAGTGCAGGGTCAGGTCGCGCCGGTTGTGGAACCGGCCGTCCTCGGTCTGGGCCTCCACCACCAGCCACAGGTAGAACTCGGCCAGATCGGTCAGCTCCGGGCTGCGGCCGGGCTCGCGGGCGGCCACGATCAGACCGCGGGCGATGTCGTCCACGCAGTAGCCGTGCTCGGGCCGGGGGGTGGACAGCTCGGCGTGCTCGTAGAGGCCGCCGTCGTCACTGAGCCGGAAGAGGTGCTCGAAGGAGACCGGGGCGTCGGAGGAGCCGGCGGGCTCCCCGAGGCCGGACCGGCTCACGCGCTGGCCAGAGCCGCGGCGGGCTGCCGGATCGCGCCGGCGACCTGACGGTAGCGGTCGGCCACGGCGGGCCACAGCAGGTCGGGAGCGATCCGGTTGGCCTCCCTGGCCATGGACCGGGCGAGGCCCGGCTCGGTCATGATCCGGCGTAGGGCCGCGGCGATGCCGGCCGGGTCCTGCCGGTCCACCAGCAGCCCGGCGCCGCTGGAGAGCAGCTCGACGGCGTGCGGGAAACGGGTGGAGACGACCGGCTTGCCCGCCGTGACCGCCTCGATCAGCACCCCCGACGTGACCTGCTCACGGGAGTCGTACGGCAGCAGCACGATGTCGGCCTGCTGCACGATCCGGTGCAGCTCGGCCTTGTCGATGTAGCGGTCCTCGAAGACGACCATCCCGTCCCAGCCGGCCCCGGTGTGCTCGACCAGCATCTCCCGGTAGACCTCGCCGCGCACGGCCTTGACCTTGGGGTGGGTCTGGCCCACGACCCAGTACTCCGGGCGGGGGTCCAGGTCGGACAGGGTCGCCATGGCGTCGATGGCCCACTCGATGCCCTTGCCCTCGCCCAGCAGGCCCCAGGTCAGGACGACCGGGCCGCGACCGGCGACCTCGGGGGCCGGCGCGGCGTCGACCAGCGGGGACGGCTCGGCACCGTGCGGGATGACCTGGACCTGGCCGGCGTCGACCTCGTAGTGCGCGAGCAGCCGCTGACGGGCGGTCTCGGTCATGGTCACCAGGACGCTGGAGTTCCGGGCCAGCTCCTCGAGGATCTCGCGCTGGTGCTCCGAGGGGGTGACCAGGACGGTGTGCAGGACCACGATCGTGGGAACGCGCAGGGCCCGGACCAGGGGCAGGATCTCGTCGCCGTCGTGGCCGGGGAAGATGCCGTACTCGTGCTGGATGACGGCGACGTCGTAGCTGTTCAGGGCCGCGGCGGCGGACTCGGCTCCGCGGGGGGTCCCGCGGACCCAGGTGTGGTCGACCGGGGCGGGGCTCTCCCCCGGGTCCATCACGCGGACGACCCCGACCCGGTTGGCGGGCGAGGAGATGGCGGCCACCAGGGCGCGGCTGAAGCTGGCCAGGCCGCACTGGGTGGGCGGGTAGGTGCTCAGGACTCCGTAGGACATCGACACGGGCGAACCTTCCTTCTGACGCGTACGTGGACACGTTCAGCGGACAGCGGGGCGTCGGCGGCACTTCGGACCGGGTGACGGTTGAAGCGGTACCGCCGGGGCCAGGTGGCCGCGATGGGCACAGCAGTGGAGCGTCGTGCGCTGACCGGCGGGCCGCACCCGTTCCGCGTCGGTTGACGCCCGGGGGCCGTACGGTCGATCCTGCGCCGCGCTGCGCTGATCTGAACAGATTGTCGGGTCGTGGCCACGACCGCCGACAGAGTTGATTTTAGCATTCCCAGGCCGGCTCGCCTGCCACCCCTAGGGGTGGCAGCTCGCCTCTCCCGCGTCCGGCCGTACGGCGGCGTAGGTTGGCAGCCCCGGCTCCCGCCTGCCGTCGGCGGCTCGACGCCGGCAGGCCCGCCCCGTCGCAAGGACCCTCTATGCGGATCGGCGTCATCGCCTCCATCGCCCACCGGACCCCGCCCATCGGGTACGGCCCGTGGGAGCAGGTCGCCTCGACCCTGGCCGAGGGCTACCTGGCCCGGGGGCACGAGGTGACGCTGTTCGCCACCGCGAACTCCCTCACCGGCGGTCGGCTGGTGAGTCCCGTGGCCGAGGGCTACGAGGAGGCCGACGGCGTCGACGCCAAGGTCGGTGAGGCTCTGCACCTGGGCGCCGCCTTCGAGCACGCCGGCGAGCTCGACGTGCTGCACAACCACTTCGACTTCTTCCCCCTCAGCTACAGCCGGCTGGTGAGCACGCCGATGGTGACGACGGTCCACGGGTTCTCCTCGGAGCAGATCGTGCCGGTCTACCGCACCTACAACGACGTGGCGCACTACGTGGCCATCAGCGACGCGGATCGCCACCCGGATCTGGTCTACGACGCCACGATCCACCACGGCATCGACACCGACTCCTTCACCGTCGGGTCGGGGACCGGTGGCTACCTGCTCTTCCTGGGGCGGATCCACCCCGACAAGGGCACCCACCGGGCGATCACGGTGGCCCGCCGGGCCGGGCTGCCCCTGGTCATCGCCGGCATCGTGCAGGACCGGGCCTACTTCGAGGCGCAGGTCGCGCCACACCTGGACGGCCGCGACGTGCGCTACGTGGGGTCCGTCGGGCCGGCCGAGCGGGACCGGCTGCTGGGCGGAGCAACGGCACTGCTGCACCTGATCGCGTTCGCAGAGCCGTTCGGGCTGTCGGTGGTCGAGTCGCTGGCCACCGGCACCCCGGTCATCGCCGCCCCGCTGGGGTCGATGCCCGAGCTGATCCGCGACGGGGTAGGGGGCTTCCTGGTCCATGACGACGACGAGGCCGTGGCGGCGGTGTCCCGGCTGACCGAGGTCGATCGGGCCGGTTGCCGGGCCGAGGCCGTGACCCGGTTCGGCGCGGACCGGATGGTCGAGGAGTACCTGACGCTGTTCGAGCGCATCCTGGCCCGGCGGGGCTGAGCCGAGTCCACCGGCGGGCCCCGCCTGACCCCCCCCCCCTCACAGACCGCTGGGGACCGTCCAGAGCAGCCGGAGGCCGCCACCCTCGACGGGCTCCAGCGTCATCGACCCCCCGAGCCGCTCGGCCCGCTGCCGCAGGTTGGCCAGACCGCTGCGCCGGGTCGTGGTGTCGAGCCCGCGACCGTTGTCGGCCACCACCACGGTCAGCGCCTCCTCGCTCGCCCGAACCTCCACCGAGACCTCCGACGCGCCCGCGTGCTTGGCCACGTTGCTGAGCGACTCCCGGACCACCGCCTCCACGTCGGCCGCGGCGGGTCCGGCCATCGTGTCGACCGGCCCGTCCAGGACCAGCCCGGGCTTGAAGCCCAGGACGGGCGTCAGCTCCTCCACCATCCGGAGGATCCGGCCGCGCAGCGAGCTGGCCACCGGCCCCGACCCGTGCAGGGCGAAGATCGAGGTCCGGACCTGCCGGATGGTCCCGTCCAGGTCCTCGATGGTCTGCCACAGGCGCTTGCGGAGCTCGGGATCCTGGACCCGGGTGAGGCTGCCCTCCAGCCGCATCCCGGCGGCGAACAGCCGCTGCACCACGTGCTCGTGCAGGTCGCGGGCGATCCGGTCGCGATCCTCCAGCACCGCGAGCCGCTCCCGGGAGGAGCGCGCATCCAGCAGCTCCAGGGCCAGCGCCGTCTGGCTGGCGAAGCCGGCAGCCATGTCCAGGTCGAAGGCCACGAAGGGCCTCCGCGGGACCCGCCCCGCCACGATCGCCCCGTGGCAGCTGGTCTCGCCCTGGAGTGGCAGCGCCATCACCTGGGTGACGTTGACGAACTGGCGCAGGTGGACGGGCAGACCCTGGCTCACGTCCACGTCGTCGCGGATCCGCCCGCGCCGCTCCTGCATCACCTGCTGCCCCAGGCTGCCCTTCGCGAGGTAGCGCAACCCGGTCAGCTCGGCCTGCGCCAGCCCGACCGCGACCACCACCCGCAGCAGCTCCGCGTCGTCGGGGTCGGGCAGGACGACCGTGACGACGTCGGCAGAGGTCAGCCGCAGCACCGCGCGCGCGATGACTTCCAGCACCTCGACCCCCCCGCCGCGGGCCACCGCGAGCCGGCGGGTGATCTCGGCAGAGGCCTCCAGCCAGGTCTGTCGGTAGCGGGACTGTTCGTAGAGGCGGGCGTTGGCGATCGCGGTGCCGGCGTTGGCGGCGAGAGCGGCGGCCAGCCTCTCGTCCTGCTCGCTGAAGACCCCACCGTCCGGTCCGTTCGCCAGGTAGAGGTTGCCGAAAGTCTCCTCCCGTACGCGGACCGGCACCCCCAGGAAGGCCGACATCGGCGGGTGGCCCTCCGGGAAGCCCGAGGACCGCGGGTCCTGGCCGAGGACGGGCAGCCGGATCGGCCGGGGGTCCTGGATCAGCGCCCCGAGGAGCCCCTTGCCCTTGGGCAGGTCGCCGATGGCCGCCACCGTGCCCGGGTCCATGCCCAGGTGCACGAACTGCTCCAGCCCGCCGTCGGGGCCCAGCACGCCGAGCGCGGCGTAGTCGGCCCCGGTCGTCTCCCGGGCCGCCGCCACCACGCGGCTCAGGACCTCGTCCAGGGTGAGGGCGGCGACGATGCTGCGGTTGGCCTCGAGCAGACGCTCCAGCCGCTCGGCCGCGTCGTCGTGGACGCCGCCGGCCGAAGTGTGCCGACCCTGGTCGACCACGCTCACCCCCCATGATCGTGAACCAACGCCTCCACGGTAGCCCGGGACCCCGCGGAGGGCGACAGGTTCGCCGTCTCCGCCCGTACGCCGTCCCGACCACCCCCGGGCCCGGTGGGACTTCGGTCCCTGTCGCCCCCGACCTCCGCCCCGGGCGCCGGGGTCACCCGGTTGCCTACCGTGGGACGAGGGCCGCCGAGGCCGAGGACAGGAGCCCCATGACGCCGGACGAGACGACGCCCCCGTGCCTGAGGGCCTGACCTCCACCGAGGGTCTGACCCCCACCGGCGGCCTGACCTCGGTGGAGGCCGCCCGGCTGCTGGCGCAGCTGGGCCCGAACCGCCCGCCCGAGCACCGGGGGCGGTCGCTGCCCCGTCGCCTGGCCGCGGCGCTGGCCGAGCCGCTGGTGGTCGTCCTGCTGGTCGCGGCCGTGCTGACGGCCCTGACCCGGGACTGGTCCGACCTGGCCGTCATCGTCCTGGTCGTCACGGTCAACACCAGCCTCGGCCTCGCCCAGGAGCTGCGGGCCGAGGGGGCGGTGCGGGCCCTGGCCCGTCTGTCCACGCCGACCGCCCGGGTGGTGCGGGACGGCCGGGAGGCGATGGTCGACGCCGACACGCTGGTCCCCGGCGACCTGCTGGTGATCACCGAGGGCGACGGGGTCGCGGCGGACGGCCGGGTGGTGGAGGCGGCGGCGCTGGCCCTGGACGAGTCACTGGTCACCGGTGAGGCGCAGCCGGTGGACCGCGGCGTCGGGGAGACCGTGCTCGCCGGCACGGTGACCACCCACGGGCGGGCGCGTGTGGTCGTCACCGCCACCGGGGCGGCGAGCCAGCTCGGACGGGTGAGCGGCCAGCTCGCCGTACGGGAGCGCCCGACGCCGCTGCAACGGCGGATGACGCAGCTCTCCCGCGTCCTGGCCACGGTCGTGGTGCTGCTCTGTCTGGTGGTGCTGGCGCTCGGCCTGTGGCGGGGCCAACCACTGGAGCTGATGCTGCTGACCGCGATCAGCCTGGCCGTCGCCGCCGTCCCGGAGTCGCTGCCCGTGGTGGTGACGATGACCCTGACCCTGGCCACGCGCCGGATGGCGCGCCGGCACGCCGTCGTGCGCTCGCTCTCCGCCGCCGAGACGCTGGGATCGGTGACCCTGCTGGCCACCGACAAGACCGGCACCCTGACCCACGGGCGGATGGCGGTCACCCAGCTGGTCTGCGCGCCGGACGTGACCCGGGCCGACCTGCTCGGGGCGGCCGTGCTCTGCAACGACGCCCAGCTCGACCAACCCGGCGGGGTGACCCACCTCGGCGACCCCACCGAGGTGGCCCTGCTGCAGGCGGCCCGGGCCGCCGGGCTGGACGTCGACGGCGTCCGGAGGGCGGCACCCCGTACGGCTGAGCACCCCTTCGACAGTGCGACCC
>JAOPXW010000121.1 GCA_025964935.1 Friedmanniella sp.
GCAGCCGGCGGACCCGCGGCCGCGCCGCGCAGACCGGCGCCCGGGCCCGACCCGCGGTTCAGGCGTGCGGGCTGGTGACCCGGCTGCGGCGCAGGTCCGAGACCAGGAGGGACGTGCCGAACCCCGCCACCAGCAGCCCCACGACCAGGATGACCGGCCGGGCGTTGCGACCGTCCGCCGCGCGCTGCTCGTAGGTCTGCACCCCGGAGTTGTCGGCCTTGGGACAGACGTCACCGGCGCGCATCACCACGCCGCGACAGCTGACGCTGGGGGTGGCCCCGGCGGTCAGCGGGTAGGCGACCACCAGCAGCCCGGCCAGGATGAGCAGCACATGGGCCACCCGGGCGCGCACCCTCACGACTCCCGCACCGTCGGGGTCACGAACGGGGGCTTGACCACCGAGAACGGCTCCCGCCGGGTGCGGATGTCCACGGTGACGGCGTCGTCCAGGCCCACCCGCGACTCGACCAGCGCCAGCGCGATGCCGACCTTGAGGGTCGGGGAGAACGTTCCCGAGGTCACGACCCCGACCGGCTCCCCGGCGGCGTCCCGCACGACCATGCCCGGCCGCGGGATGCCCCGGCCGACGGCCCGGAGACCGCGGAGGACCCGGGCCGGCCCCGCCGTACGCTCGGCCAGCAGGGCGTCCCGGCCGAAGAAGGCGGGCTTGGCCCAGCCGACGGCCCAGCCCAGCCGGGCCTGCACCGGCGAGATGGCCGGGGAGATGTCCTGGCCGTGCAGCGGGTAGCCCATCTCCGTCCGTAGGGTGTCCCGGGCCCCGAGCCCGGCCGGTCGCAGCCCGAGGGGCTCGCCCGCCTCGACGACGGTGTCCCAGAGCCCGCCGGCCACCGCAGCCGGGGCGACCAGCTCGTAACCACGCTCGCCGGTGTAGCCCGTACGGCAGACCGTGACCGGGACGCCGTCGAACTCGGTGGTCACGAACGACATGTAGGCGTGACCGCAGGGCAGCCCCGCCGCGGCCAGCACCTCGTCAGCCCGGGGCCCCTGGACCGCAAGGACAACGAAGTCGCGGTGCCGGTCGGTCACCTGCACCGCGGCGGGCGCGGCCGCGGTCAGCAGGCTCACGACCCGGGCGTTGTTGGAGGCGTTGGGGATCAGGAAGACGTCGTCGTCACTGTGCCGGTAGGCGATCAGGTCGTCGACCACGCCGCCGTCCTCGGCGCAGATCAGGGTGTACTGGGCCTGGCCGGAGCCGATCTTGTCCAGGTCGGCGGTCAGGCACCGGTTGACGAAGGCCGCCGCCCCGGGACCGGTGACGGTCGCCTTGCCGAGGTGGCTGACGTCGAAGAGCCCGGCCGCCCCCCGGACGGCCGCGTGCTCGGCGAGGACCCCGCCGCCCGCGTACTCCAGGGGCATCGACCAGCCGCCGAAGGCCGCGAACTTCGCCCCCGCCGCCACCTGACGTTCGTACAGCGGCGAACGGATCTCGCCTCGATCGCTTTCGCCGGACACGCTGCGCCCTCCCTCGGTTGACCGAGGAGAACCTACCGCACCGTGCGGCACCCGCCGAGGGGCTACGTTGGAGCGCCAGCGCCTCGCCCGACCAGGAAAGGAGGGCCCCGTGCCCATCCCGACTCTTCCCGCCCTCACCGTGACCAAGACCGTGCCCCGGACCCTGGACGTGCTGGTGGTGGGACTGGGCGACACCGGCCCGGCCACCGTTCCGGACGTCCTGGCCCGTGCCTTCACGAAGAGCTTCGGCCGGTCCGTCGAGGAGATGGCCCGGTCCCTGGGCAGCGCGGGCACCGAGGGCAACGTCTTGACCCTGCCGGCCGTCGGCGGCGGCCCCCGGATCGTCGTGGTCGGGGTCGGCGGCGGGGAGACCACCCCGGAGGACCTCCGGCGGGCCGCGGGCGCCGGCGTACGGCACGCCGCCGGGCTGGCCGGCGAGGCCCGGCTCTCGGTCGCGGTGGCCCTGGGAACCTCCGAGCCCGAGGAGCTGCAGGCCGTGGCCGAGGGTGCCCTGATCGCCACCTACCGCTACAGCCCGATCAGCGGCCGGGAGGCCCCCACGGGCGGGGTGGACACGGTCGCCGTGGTGCACGAGGCGACCGGGCGGGGCGCCGCCGGTGACACCGCGACCACCGCCCCGGTCATCGCCCGCGCGGTGGCCACGGCCCGCGAGTGGGTCAACATCCCGCCCAATCTCCTCTACCCCGAGTCCTTCGCCGAGGAGGTACGGCTGCTGGTCAAGGACAGCCGGCTCAGCTTCGAGGTCCTCGACGAGGCCGCGCTGCGCAAGGGCGGCTACGGCGGTCTGCTGGCGGTGGGTGGCGGCTCGGCCCGTCCTCCGCGCCTCGTCCGCCTCTGCTACCGACCGCGCGGCGCACGTGTGCACCTCGCGCTCGTCGGCAAGGGCATCACCTTCGACACCGGCGGGCTGAACCTGAAGCCCGGCGACGGGATGTACACCATGAAGTGCGACATGGCCGGGGCCGCGGCCGTGCTGGCCGCGACGCACGCCATCGCCCAGCTCGGGCTCCAGGTCAACGTGACTGCGTACGGGGCGCTGGCCGAGAACATGCCCTCCGACTCGGCCTACCGGCCCTCCGACGTGCTCACCCTCTACGGCGGCAAGACGGTCGAGAACGGCAACTGCGACGCCGAGGGTCGCCTGGTGATGGCCGACGCGCTGGCGCGGGCCAACGAGGACCAGCCGGACCTGGTGGTGGACGTGGCCACCCTGACCGGCGCCTGCATGGTGGCCCTGGGTGACCGCACGGCGGGGCTGATGGCCACCGACGACCACACGGCCGACCGGCTCCTCGACGCGGCCGAGGCGGCGGGTGAGGACTTCTGGCAGCTGCCCATCCCCAGGGAGACCCGGGCCAAGCTCGACTCCAAAGTGGCCGACCTGCGCTCCACCGGCTCCGACCGCTACGGCGGCGCGCTGCTGGCCGCCGCGTTCCTGCGGGAGTTCGTGACCGAGGGAACCTCGTGGGCCCACCTCGACATCGCCGGTCCGGCCTTCTACGACGGCAAGCCGTACGGCTACGTGGGCCCCGGCGGCACCGGGGTCGGCGTCCGGACCCTGGTGGCCCTCGCCCGCTCCCTGGCCGGCTGAGCGCGCGACCGGAGCGGTGAACCCCAGCCGTCGGACGGTCGGCCCTCAGGCGATGCCCGGCCACCCGGAGCGCGCCGTCCGCACGGCTGGGCCCAGCGTCAGACGCAGGGCCAGTCAGGTAGCCCCCGAGAACGCTGACAGCTCGAGTTCGGCGCGGGGCGGACCCTCGGATGGGTCTCAGCGCAGGTCGGGGTGCTTCTTGTTGCGGGTGTTGTAGTCGCGCATCCGCTGCGGATAGCCCACGACCGCCGCGTCGTAGCCCGGGATGTGCAGGGACTCGGCGAACGAGTGCCCCCACCGGGGGGACGGGACGACGCGACGGGTCCACTCCCCGTCGTAGGCGACCAGCAGCAGGGTGGTCTGGGTGACCGAGGTCCGCGGCTCGACGAAGGCCTCGACCCCGCGACGCGTCTGGACGAACTGGGTCAGGTGCTGGGTGACGGCGTCGTCGACCGTACGGCTCTCGGAGGCGTAGCCCTGACGACGTCGGACCTTGCGCGTCGCGTTGCGTAACCAGCCCATGACCCCAGTATGGCGGCACGAGCCCAACCGTGGCCGGTCCGCTCGACCCGGATCCGGGCCCTGGTCAGGTCAGAACGGGAGCCGACGGCTCGGTCACCGCACCCGGCGCGGGGGTGCCGTTGGCGGCCGGCGGCGCGGTCTGGCTCGCCCGGCTGGTCGCGGCGGCACGGTCCGGCCTCGGCGTCTTGGTCGGCTTGGGCGACTTGGTGGGCTTGTGGGTGTTGTCTGGTTTCGGCGTCTTCGTCGGGTCGGGGCCCTTCCCCGGGGCGGTCGTCGTCGGCGCAGGGTCCGGCACCGTCGTCGTCACCTCCGTCGTCGGGCCGGCACTGCCCCCGACCGGCGGGACAGTAACCAGCGGGGAGCCAGCTCCGGACGCCGTCGGTGTCCCCGCGCCACCCACGGACGCACCGCCCGAAGACGCGCCGCCCGCCGGGCTGGAGGACGGCACGGGACCGGCAGCAGTCGTCCGGCGGGCGCCGGGCACCTGCGCCGAGGAGGACACGCCGGCCGCGAGCTTGCGGCTGGCCGCTGACCGCGGCGGGGTGGTGGCGGTGTCGGTCAGCCCCGCCACGGTCAGCACCACGTCCTGGGCGAGCGCCGCCGGCTTCCCCTCTCCGGGGTCGACGGCCAGCACCTGACCGGGCCGGGCCCCGACCGGGTCGTCCTGGGCCGCCTGCACGCTGACGCTGGTGAACCCCGCATCGGCCAGCACCGCTTTCGCGCGGTCGACCTGACGCCCGACGAGGCCGTCGGGGATGGTGGCGTTCGCCGGTCCGACGTTGACCTGGGCCAGGACCACCGTGGTCGGGGCCACCGAGACGCCGTTCTTCGGCGTCTGGGCCAGCACCGTCCCCAGCGGCCGACCGGCGGGGCCGGCCACGTTCTTGAACCGGGGGGTCAGGCCCACCGCGAGCAGACTCCGCTCGGCGTCGGCCCTGGTGGCCCCCACGACGTCGGGCACGCTGACCAGCTGCGTCCGCCCCGCCGTCAGCCCGTAGATGCCCAGCACCGTGGCCAGTACCAGGACCGCCGCCGCGGCGACGATGACCAGCGTCCGGCGGCTCGGGACGGGCCGTGACCCGACGACCGGCGAGCCTCGGGGGCGCACCTCTGTGTCGTCGTCGTCGTACGCCGCCCCCTCGCCCGCCTCCCCCGCTGCGGCCGCACCGTCGTGCGCGCCGATGCCGGTGGGCGG
>JAOPXW010000267.1 GCA_025964935.1 Friedmanniella sp.
TCCCACGGGTCCGGCCGCGGCCTCCCAGCTCAGAGCGGCCTCACACCCCGCGGCCTTCGTGGGTCCGCCGTCATGGCTGGGGCCCACGACCGGGTCACCGACCGGGCCGCCGCCGGAGCCTGAACCCTGGTCGCGGTCCTGGGCGGCCGCGAGCCGTGAGGGACCTGCGACCTCGGGTCAGCCCGGGCCGTTGCGGCCCCGGGTGTCCGGGTGGGGCGCTTCGGCGGACCCGGCCTCCGAGTCGGGTGCGTCGGTTGTGCCCCCGCCGGGCCCGCCGCCCCTCTCGACCGAGCCGGCCGACCCGCAACCGGCTGACCCGCAACCGGCCAGCCCGCGACCGGCCGCCCGGCACCTCGACCGCCGGCATCTGCTGGTGCTGGTGCTGGTGGTCAGCATCGGCATGCTGGGCACGGGCTGGCTGCTGCTGCGGGCCCGGGCTGTACCGGTGTCGGGCCCCCAGGTGGTCGTCAGCGCAGGCCCCACCCCCACCGGCCCCACCCCGACGGGCACGGGCCCCGCGTCGCCGGGAGCCCCGGCCCCGGGAGCCCCGGCCCCGCCGGCTGCCTCGTCCACCGCCCGCACACGGGTCGTGGTGCACGTGGTGGGGGCCGTCCGCCGCCCGGGCCTGGTACGGCTGACCGCCGGTTCCCGGGTCGACGACGCCCTGCGGGCGGCCGGGGGGTTGACCGCTGCCGCCGACCCGGCTCGGCTCAACCTCGCCCAGGTGGTGCAGGACGGCCAGCAGATCGTCATCGGAACTGCCGGTCATCCGGCCGGTGACGTGCGGGGCGGCGCGGACGCCTCCGGGGCCTCCGCCGGGAGCACGGCGTCGAGGGGATCGACCGTCGACCTGAACACCGCGACGCAGGCACAGCTGGAGGAGCTGCCGGGCGTCGGGCCGGTGACAGCGACGGCGATCCTCGACCGTCGGGCCCAGCACCCGTTCACCAGGGTCGAGGAGCTCCAGGAGGTGGACGGGATCGGACCCAAGACGTACGCCCAGATCGCCCCCCACGTCCGCGTATGAGACCGGTCACGGAGCCGGCCCGCCGGTGGTCCCGGGAGCTGGCCGGACGCGTGGTCGGTGGCTGGCGGGAGCGGGCGGCCCCCGCGGGGGACGAGGTGACCCGCGCCGACCTGCGGCTGGTCCCGGTGGCCCTGGCCGCGCTGGCGGCGACCTGGCTCTGCACCGGAGGGGGACGGACCGGCTGGTGGGTGTTCTCCCTGGCCACCGCGGCGACGTTCGGGGTGGCCCTGCTGCGTCGCTCGCCGGTCTGGTGGGCGACGACCCTGGTCCTGCTGGCCTTCGGGGTCACGGCCGCCGCTCACGCCTACGCCCTGCACCACGGTCCGCTCGCCCGGCTGGCGGCCGCCCAGGCGGTCGTCGGGGTGGAGCTGGAGGTCCGGGGAGACCCGCGGGCGCACGCGGCCGAGGGACCCCGGCCGGCGTACGTCACCCTGCCGGCCCGGGTGCTGAGCCTTGAGGGCCGGGGCGGGGCCTGGCGGCTGCGGTCACCGGTTCTCGTGGTGGCGGGTGGGTCGGGCCCGGCCTGGTCCGGGCTCCTGGTCGGCAGCCGGGTGCGGGTGTCAGGACGGCTGCAGCCGCCGCAGCCGGGTGACGGGTTGGTGGCGGTTGTCCGCGTCGCGTCCGACCCGGTCCTGGTCGCGGAGCCGGCCGCCGGGCTCCGGCTGGTCGAGCGGGTCCGGCGAGGTCTGCGGCGGGCGGTGCAGGCGCGGGGGGAGGAGGCCCGGGCCCTGGTGCCCGCTCTGGTGCTGGGTGACACCTCCGCGGTCACCCCGCGGTTGACCCAGGACTTCCAGACCACCGGTCTGACCCACCTGACGGCGGTGTCGGGCGCCAACCTGACCCTGCTGCTGGCGTTCGTGTTGAGCCTGGCCCGGTGGGCGGGTTGCCGCGGCCGGCCGCTGCGAGTCCTGGGCCTGCTCGGGGTGGTGGCCTTCGTCGGGCTGTGTCGGACCGAGCCGAGCGTGCTGCGGGCGGCCGCCATGGGCCTGGTCGCGCTGGCGGCGCTGGGGACGGGCGGTCGCGGCGCCGGCGTGCGGCAGCTCTGTGTGGCCGTCCTGGGTCTCCTGCTGCTCGACCCCTACCTCAGCCGCTCGCTGGGCTTCCAGCTCTCGGTCCTGGCCAGTGGGGGCATCATCTGGTGGGCCCGGCCCTGGTCGCGCCTCCTGCACCGGTGGCTGCCCCTGGTCGTCGCGGAGTCGGTCGCGGTGCCCCTGGCGGCGCACCTGGTCACGGTGCCGCTGGTGGCCTCGATCTCGGGCCAGGTCAGCGTCTCCGGGCTGGCGGCCAACGCCGTGGCCGGTCCGTTCGTCGGTCCGGCCACGGTGCTGGGCTTCGCGGCGGCGGGTGCGTCCCTGGCCAGTCCCGGACTGGCCGCGCTCCTCGGCTTCGGGGCGGCCTGGTGCGCGCAGGCCATCATCACGGTGGCCCACCTCGGCGCGGCGCTGCCCGGTTCGGCCTGGCGGGCGCCGCCCCAGCCGGGCGTGTCGGCCTGGCTGTCCCTGGTCTGTCTGGCTGTCGGTCTGGCCATGCGGAGCGTCCTGGCCCGCCCGGGCCTGACCCTGCTGCTGGTCACCGTCATGGTGGGGGCGCTGGTGATCGCGCCCCGCCAGCCCGGCTGGCCCCCGGCGGGCTGGGTGCTGGTCGCCTGTGACGTCGGACAGGGCGACGGGCTGCTGCTGGCCAGTGGGCCGCGTACGGCCGTGGTGGTCGACACGGGCCCTGACCCGGCGGCGCTCGACCGGTGCCTGGACCAGCTCGGGATCCGGGCGGTGCCCCTGGTCGTGCTGACCCACTTCCACGCCGACCACGTGGACGGTCTGGCGGCGGTCCTCGGGTCGCGGGCCGTGGGGCAGATCTGGGTGACCGGCCTGGCCTCGCCCGCCTACGAGGCGCGCGCGGTCCAGGACCTGGCCGATGGCCGGGGGGTGCCGGTGGTCAGGCCCGCCCCCGGTGTCGTCGCCGCCGTCGGGGACGTGGGGCTGCAGGTGCTGGGTCCGCTCCCGCACCTCACCACCGGCGAGGACGGGTCCTCGGTCGAGAACGACGCGAGTGTGGTGATGCTGGCGACGGTGCACGGCGTGCGGGTGCTGCTGACCGGCGACGTGGAGCCCCCCGGCCAGGCCGCGCTGCTCGGGGCCGGGCTGGACCTGCGGGCCGACGTCCTCAAGATCCCGCACCACGGGTCGGCTCGACAGGACCCGGCCTTCTTCGCCGCCAGCCACGCCCAGGTCGCGGTCGCCAGTGCGGGGCTGCACAACGACTACGGCCATCCCGCCCCGCGCACCATGGCGCTGGCCCGCTCGCTCGGGATGCTGACCGTGGCGACCAGCGAGCACGGCTCGGTCGCGGTGACGGCCGGCCCGGGCGGTCTTCGGGTGGTGACCCAGCGGTGAGGGCTGCCGGGCCTCCGGCACCCCGCACCGGGGCCGGCTCAGCTGGGCGGGCCGAGGGCCGGGTTGAAGAGGGTCGTGCGGTCCGAACACACGGTGACCACGGCCGGGCCGGTCTCGCCGCGGGTGATGTGGCCGAGCTTGCGGTCCTCACCGTCGGGCACCCCGGCGAACCGGAGCGCCATCGGCTTGCCGTCGTTGCAGCGGAACCGCCAGACCTCGGCCCCGTCGATCACGCGCAGGGCGATGAGCTCCGTGGCTGCGGTGTCGATTCGGTCGCTCGCGGCCACCACCACGACCGAGCCGTACTGGGCCGCGATCATCCGGCCACCCAGGTGAGTTCCGTCCGGGGCGACTGCGGTCACCGGCGACAGGGGGCCGGTCAGCACCCGGGTGCTGACCTGGCGGTACCCGGAGAACGTGGTGGCCCGCTGGCAGGAGAAGCCGGTGATGACGATCGTCCGGGTCGGCCTGAGCCCCGCCCCGCCGGGATCGGGGAGTCGCCAGGCGCCGCAGGAGAGACCGACCTCGTTGGTCGGGCTGACGTAGTGCAGCTGGGTGGCGCGCCGGGCGGCGGCGGTCGAGGTCGGCCAGCCCAGGGACGCGGTCGCGACCATCACCGCGATCAGCACCAGGCACAGCCCGACATAGGACAGCTCCCGCCGGGGAGGCCAGCACTGGAAGGCGAGCCAGACCGTGACCCCGACCCCGAGCCCGCACAGGTAGACCAGCACGGTGGTGCCGGTCCACAGGGCCGACAGCCGCAGGGCGACCGTGTTGTGCGCGACCTCGATGGCCGCATCCCGGAGCCCCGGGGCGAACAGGCTGCGTCCGACGGCGGTGGGGGCGACGCCGACCACGGCGTACGCGACGAGCAGCACGAAGCCGTTCCGCCAGGTCCGGGTGGGGGGCGGACCGGGGTCGCCGCCGAAGGCCAGCAGCACCGCGTAGAGGGCGGCGAAGACCCAGACGCCCATCAGGAGCGCGCCGACCGCCGAGGCCCGCAGCTGACCCTGGCCGAGCAGGGTGCCCACGGTGACCAGGGCGGTCACCAGACCGACGACGGCGGGCAGCACCATCGCCACGTGGCCCAGCCAGTGGGGGCGCCGCGACATCCAGAACAGGGCCACCGAGCAGACCAGCAGCAGGGCACCGGGCAGACCCCAGCCGGCGGCCTGAGCGGGGACCTGGGCCACCCCCGAGCTGGACAGGGTCGGCGACACCAGCACGCAGAGCTGGGTCAGCCACCAGTCGTGAGCCGGGATCGAGCGGGTCTCGGGCATCCAGTAGGTGATGAAGAAGAGCAGGTGTGCGCCCAGCGACACCGCCAGCGGCACCGAGGCGGCCAGCCGGATCCGGGCGGACAGGCTGGATCCGGTCGCCACCTCACCGGTGGGAAGTCCGAGGGCGGGGGCGGGGGCCTGGGGGTCGGCATACGCGATCTGGCTCATCAAGGTCCTCAGCGACGGGTGGCGGAACCGGCGAGCTGGCCGGCGTCAGCGTCGACATCGGCCGCGGCGGCGTCGGGATCGGCGGGTCCGCCCGGGGTCGGTTCGGGGGTCGGGGTCGGGGAGGGCTCGACCGCACGACCGGGGGAGGGGAAGACCGTGGTCACCCGCTCGGGCGGACTGCCACCCTCGGGCCACCCGACCCACAGCACCTCGACCGACAGCCGCTCCAGGTGTCCGTCGGCCAGGGTGGCCGGCAGCCAGTTCAGGTCGAGCAGCTGGGGGAGGTGACGGTGCAGGTCGGTCAGCCGGTTGCTGCGGATGGCGCCCTGGACGGCCTCGGCGACTTCGGCGCGCACCGTGTCCAGCAGGTGCGGCTCCAGGTCGGCCCCGACGGCGAGCACCAGGTCGACCAGGTGCTGCTCGAGGTGGTCGGCGGCGAACCGGACGCGCACCCGGACGACGACCTCCAGCACCGTCTGCCGGTCGACCGTTCGCAGGCCCTGCATGGCGACGTCCAGCGTGACCGGCTCGGTGTTGACGACCAGCACCGACCGGGGGTTGCGGACCGCCCGCAGGTGCGGCCGAAGCAGGTCCCCGGGCCGACGGACCTCGGGCACCTCGTCCTCGCCGAAGACCAGGGCGAGGGTTCCGGACTGGACCGCGACCACGCGCCGGGGTGGCGGGACGACGGCGGCGAGCCGTCGTCCGAACCGGCGGGGGGCACCACCGGAGCTGGAGCTGGAGCCGGTCGCCCGGCCCGGAGACGGACGGGGCTCGGGCCGGCCGGCTGCGCGGGTCCGGGCTCGTGCCTGGACCTCGACGGCCCGCTGCGCGAACGCGGTCCAGAAGCTGTCGCCCACCGGTCCTCCACCTGAGTCAATCCTCGTGTGGGCTAGGTATATCAATCGCGACGCCTCTGCCCGGCGAACCTGGCCCGGTGGGGCGCGTGTTGCCCCGCGTGGGGCGGTC
>JAOPXW010000284.1 GCA_025964935.1 Friedmanniella sp.
CGAAGCGGTTCAGCGCGTAGCCGGCGGCCAGCTCGGCCACGCTGGGCCGCTCGCCGACCTGCTTGACCGGGTCCGCGCCGTAGCCGAAGAAGGCGTCCAGCAGTGCGGTGAAGCGCCCCTCCCCGCCGGCCAGGTCGATCCGGGCCGCCATGTCGTGCAGCACCCGGAACGAGTAGTTCCACTTGCCGCCCTCGTAGTAGCTGGAGTCGACCAGCAGCCCGTCCTCGGCGAAGGCGTTCACCCACTGGGTGGCCAGGGTCTCGAACTGCTGGGCCAGGGCGGTGTCCCCGACGTAGCGGGCGACCTTGGCGGTGCAGTGATAGCCGAAGGCCAGGTCGAGGGTGTGGGTGATCGGGTGCGCCACCCCCCGCAGCAGGTATTCCTCCCCGTACGCCCGCCGCAGGTCGCTGTCCATGTGCACCAGCGCCCAGTCCCAGTCGATGTCGGTCATCCCGAGCTGGCAGAGGTCGGCCAGGAAGGTCTGCGCCAGCGCGCTGCCCTGGCGGGAGAAGCGGTCGGCGCCCTTGGCCATCCGGTAGCCGATGGGCAGGTTGCCCTCCTCCTCGCAGACGAACAGCAGGGCGTTGGCCAGCTCGATCGCGCGCTCGGGGAAGAGCGCGGTGATCAGCGGCAGCTGGGTGCGGTAGATGTCCCACATCGTGCAGATGTCGAACACGAACGGCCCGTCGGTCGGCCAGAACGGGCTCTCGTTCGTCGCGAAGCACGGCTTGATCAGCGAGTGGTACATCGCGGTGGAGAACACGGTCTGCCGGGTCCGGTTGGCGGTCTCGACCCGGACCTTGCCCAGGTGCTGCCGCCAGACCGCCGAGGTCTCGGCCCTCCGGGACTCGAACGCCGCGACCGGGGTGCCCGGGGTCAGCGAGGTGGTCGTGCTCGCGGGGCCGAGGTCGGCGTACAGGTTCTGCTGGGCCTGCTCGACCCCGCGCAGCGAGAAGCCGAAGCGCAGCTCGACCACCTGACCGGGCTCGGTCGCGCCCCGCCACATCAGCCCGAACGGCCGCAGGGTGGTGGGGCGGATGCGGTCGAAGTCGAGCCGGGTGCCACCGGGCATCAGCCGCCGGTCGTACCAGAGCATCTGCCGCCAGTCGCCCATGTCGCACTCCAGGTGCACCGCCAGCGGCGCGCCCTCCACCACGACCTCGGCCTGCGCGATACCGGGGGCCAGCGACTCCAGGTGGGCCCGCAGCGGGATCGTGGAGCCGTACGGGATGGCCAGCCCGCCCATCGAGAAGTCGATCACCAGCCGGGCGTCCTTGTGGGCCGGGAAGGTGTAGCGGTGCACCGCGCTCTTGGGCCCGACGGTGATCTCGCAGCGGATGCCCGAGCTCAGGGTGGTCTCGTAGTAGCCGGGCTCGGCGTGCTCGTCCTGCAGCTCCCAGGTCTGGCCCAGGGTGTCCAGGGGCTCCAGCATCGGGGTGACCCGGAAATAGTTGTAGTACTTGCGGATCGCGCCGGTCCCGGACTGCTGGAAGTGGGTGAAGCCCGAGGACAGCTGGGTGTCGTAGAGCTGCGGCGGCACGCCCTCGGTGTTGAGCTCGTACTGGCCGTAGCCGGTCGGGTAGGCCCCCGAGTAGGCGCAGGCCGACACCATCCCGAACGGGTAGGTGGCGCCGGGGTGGGTGTTGCCCACCTGGGGCTTGGGCCAGAACCAGGTGGCGGCCAGACCGGCCGGCTCGGGCAGGTCGGTGGCGGCGCTCCCGACGAAGGGGTCGACGTGCTCGATCATGGTCAGCCTCCATCGACGGCGGGACACGGGTCTCGCCAGGGGGGATCAGCCGCAAGCTGGCCTCCGCGCCGGTCCGCGTCGTTGCTCAACCGTAGGAGCGTGCGGTTTCACCGGTGTTTCGCAGCGGTCACGAATGGACCCGGTCGATAACGATCCAGCCGACAACGACCCAGCCGCGACCCCCGAGGCCATCTCGGTGAGATGACGACGCGGGCCGCGGCCGGTGGTCGGCGGACCGGCCGGAGCCGGTCGAGGTGAGCTACTTGTCGTTCTCCTCGAGCTTCAGCGCAACGCCCAGGCCGAAGAAGGTGGGCGCCCAGTGACCGATGAAGATGCCCCAGCGGTCGGACTGGGCCTTGTCGTCGCCCTTCTTGTTGCGGCTGATGAACCAGGTCAGCAGGGACGCGACGATGGAACCGAACCCGCCGATGTAGGCGTAGTCGCTCTTGAGTCCGAGATCGGACAGCTTCTTGATCATGTGGGTTCTCTTCTCCTGGCAGGGTGCGCCCTCGCTGGCCGGCGTGGGCGTGGCACGGGTGTGCCCCTGCAGTATGACCTGCACCACCTGAGCCGCGGTCGGGCCGGGGACCCCTACGCTGGCGCGGTGATCGTGCTGACCCGCTTCGTGGTGGACCTCGCGGCCACCGAGACCTTCGTCGCGCAGGCGGAGACCGCCGTGGCGGTGCTCGCCGCCCGGGACGGCTTCGTCTCGGTCGACTTCGGACGCAATCTGGACGACCCGACGCTGTGGACCATCACCACACGCTGGCTCAACGTCGGCTCCTACCGACGCGCCCTGCAGGGCTACGAGTCCAAGCTGGCCGTCGTGCCGCTGCTGTCGCAGGCGGTGGACGAGCCCTCGGCGTACGACGACGCGGACCTCGTGGGCGAGAACCGCGCCCGCGGCAGCTGAGCACGGCTCCGGTTAGGATCATGGGTCGGGCCATCCCAGCCGGGGGTGGCCGCGTACGCAGTCTGGAGAACCCCTGCATGGCCCCCGCCACCCGTCTCGACAACGTCATCAGCCTCTGCAAGCGGAGGGGGTTCGTCTTCCCCTCCGGTGAGATCTACGGCGGGACCCGGTCGGCCTGGGACTACGGCCCCCTCGGCGTCGAGCTCAAGGAGAACATCAAGAAGCAGTGGTGGCGCAACGTCGTCACCGCCCGCGAGGACGTGGTCGGCCTGGACTCCTCGGTCATCCTGCCCACCCCGGTCTGGCAGGCATCCGGCCACCTGAAGGCGTTCGTCGACCCGCTGACCGAGTGCCTCAGCTGTCATCGTCGCTTCCGCGAGGACCACCTCCAGGAGGAGTACGCCGAGCGCAAGGGCCTGCCCGACCCCGACGCGGTGGTGATGACCGAGGTCCCGTGCCCCAACTGCGGCACCCGGGGCCAGTGGACCGAGCCGCGGATGTTCAACGGCCTGCTCACGACCTACCTCGGCGTCACGCAGGACGAGTCCGGTCTGCACTACCTGCGGCCCGAGACGGCCCAGGGCATCTTCGTGAACTTCGCCAACGTGGTCACCGCCACCCGCAAGAAGCCACCGTTCGGCATCGGCCAGGTGGGCAAGTCGTTCCGCAACGAGATCACCCCCGGGAACTTCATCTTCCGCACCCG
>JAOPXW010000285.1 GCA_025964935.1 Friedmanniella sp.
GGCCACCGAGGTCGAGCTCAAGGAGAAGAAGCACCGCATCGAGGACGCCGTGTCCGCGACGCGTGCGGCCATCGAGGAGGGCATCGTCGCCGGTGGCGGCTCCGCCCTCATCCACGCGGTCGCGGCCCTCAAGGGCGACCTCGGCCTGACCGGTGACGAGAAGACCGGCGTCTCGATCGTCCGCAAGGCGGCCGTCGAGCCGCTGCGCTGGATCGCCGAGAACGGTGGCGAGCCGGGCTACGTCGTGACCGCCAAGGTGGCCGAGATGGAGCCGGGCAGCGGCTACAACGCGGCGACCGGCGTGTACGGCGACCTCATCGGTGCCGGCGTGATCGACCCGGTCAAGGTGACGCGCTCGGCTCTGGCCAACGCGGCGTCCATCGCGTCGCTGCTGCTCACCACCGAGACCCTCGTGGTGGACAAGCCCGAAGAGGAAGAGCCTGCGGCCGGTCACGGCCACTCGCACTGATCTCAGCCCGGCACCCGACAGGACCCCTCCTTCCGGAGGGGTCCTGTTGTGCGTCCAGGGGTCGGCTGGGCCGGTCGAGGGCGCCGACCAACCCGGAGCCGGCCCGGGGGTGGAGGATCTTGTCCTCGCCCGGGGGAGGAACAAACAACCCTGATGCCAAACGTTACAAAGAGTTGAGATGTTTCTTCGTGGGACGACTGTGCACGCTTGGTTGCATCTGCGACAGTAGAACCACATCGTCAAAAGCTTGAAACCTTCTCTCGGGGACCGATTGGGGGTTGAGGTGGCTACTGAACTGGCGCGCCTTTTGTCCGACCAGGAACTCGTCTCGAGAGCGCAGTCCGGCTGTCCGGAAGCGATGAACTCGTTGATCACGGCCATTCGGCCGCTGGTGCTCAAATACTGCCGGGCCCGTCTGTCGACCTACGCCGGAGGCATCGACGCCGCCGACGACGTCGCCCAGGAGACCTGCGTCGCCGTGCTCAAGGTCCTCCCGCGCTACCAGGACAAGGGTGCCCCGTTCGCCGCCTTCGTGTACGCGATCGCCGCCAACAAGGTGGCCGACGCCCAGCGGGGCTTCAGCCGGTCCGCCGTTCTGGTCGACGAGTTCCCGGAGCAGACCGAGCCGTCGCCGACTCCGGAGGAGCTCGC
Organism: Friedmanniella sp.; assembly: GCA_025964935.1. Lineage (GTDB taxonomy): Bacteria > Actinomycetota > Actinomycetes > Propionibacteriales > Propionibacteriaceae > Microlunatus. Next base: position 1,121 of record JAOPXW010000285.1, read on the forward strand.
GGTCGCCGCCGGGGACATCCGCTCGGCGACGCTGCTGCTGAACCGCCTGCCCGACCGGATGCGCGAGGTCCTGGTGCTGCGGGCCGGCGGCAGCAGTGCCGACATGGTGGGCGAGCGGCTCGGGATGAGCGCCAACGCCGTGCGGGTGGCCCAGCACCGGGCCACGGTCAAGCTGCGGCAGCTGATCTCGGAGTCCGCTGAGCACCGCGAGCAGTTCAGCGGGCTCGTCCGCCTCTGAAAGCCCTGGGACCGCCCGGTCCCGCACCCTCCGGCGGGCTGGTGGTCGGGGCCGGTGGTCGGGGGCCGGCCACCGGTGGCGGGGTTGTCCGGGGACCTGCGGTCGGGGGGCCGGCGGTCGCGCGGGCAGTAGGATGAGGCTCCCGCCGCGTACGTGAAAGGCCCTGTCGTGTCGTCTTTTTCCGGTGATCTCAGCCCGGCTGGTGTGCCCTCCCCGTTCGAGACCCTGGGTCTCACCTTCGACGACGTGCTGCTGCAGCCCGCCGAGAGTGACGTGATCCCCTCGGCCGCCGACACCTCGTCGTGGGTGTCCAAGCGGATCCGGGTCAAGCTGCCGCTGGTGTCGTCGCCGATGGACACCGTGACCGAGGCCCGGATGGCGGTGGCCATCGCCCGGCAGGGCGGTCTCGGCATCATCCACCGCAACCTGTCGATCGAGGAGCAGGCCCACCAGGTCGACGTCGTCAAGCGCTCCGAGGCGGGGATGGTCGACGAGCCCATCACCATCTCCCCCGAGGCCACGATCGGTGAGGCCGACGCGATGTGCGGCCGGTTCCGGATCTCCGGCGTTCCGGTGGTCGACACCGACATGCGGCTGCTGGGCATCGTGACCAACCGCGACATGAGGTTCGAGAACGACCCGTCCCGGCTGGTCGGCGACGTGATGACCAAGATGCCCCTGGTCACCGGTCCGGTGGGCATCAGCGGCGACGACGCCATGAGGCTGCTGGCCCAGAACAAGATCGAGAAGCTGCCGCTGGTCGACGCCCAGGGACGCCTCAAGGGCCTGATCACCCTGAAGGACTTCGTGAAGTCCGACCAGTACCCCGACGCCTCCAAGGACGAGCTGGGCCGGCTGCGGGTCGGCGGTGCGGTCGGGTTCTTCGGGGACTCCTGGAAGCGCGCCATGTGCCTGATCGAGGAGGGGGTCGACCTGATCGTGGTCGACACGGCCCACGGACACTCCCAGGGCGTGCTCGACATGGTCCGGCGGCTCAAGGCCGACCCGGCCGCGGCCGCGGTGGACATCGTGGGCGGCAACGTCGCGACCTACGCCGGGGCGAAGGCCCTGGTCGAGGCCGGGGTCGACGGGGTCAAGGTCGGGGTCGGCCCGGGCTCCATCTGCACGACCCGGGTGGTGGCCGGGGTCGGCGTGCCGCAGGTGACGGCCATCCACAACGCCTCCCGGGCCTGCCGTCCGGCCGGGGTCCCGCTGATCGGCGACGGCGGTCTGCAGTACTCGGGCGACATCGCCAAGGCCCTGGTCGCCGGGGCCGACACGGTGATGCTGGGCTCGCTGCTCGCCGGCTGCGAGGAGAGCCCCGGTGACCTCATCTTCCTCAACGGCAAGCAGTTCAAGTCCTACCGCGGCATGGGGTCGCTGGGGGCCATGGCCTCCCGGGGGCGCAGCGCGTCCTATTCGAAGGACCGCTACTTCCAGGGCGACGTGACCGCCGACTCGCAGCTGATCCCCGAGGGCATCGAGGGTCAGGTGCCGTTCCGCGGCCCGCTGGCCGCGGTGGCCTACCAGCTGATCGGCGGGCTGCGACAGTCGATGTTCTACACCGGTGCCTCCACCGTGCCGCAGCTGCAGGAGCGCGGCTCCTTCGTCCGGATCACCTCCGCCGGGCTGCGCGAGTCGCACCCGCACGACATCCAGATGACCGTCGAGGCCCCCAACTACGCCGGCTGAGGTGTTCAACGAGCCGCCCTCGGTGGCCTAGGGTGCTTGTCGGTGTACGCCTCGTCAACGGAGTGGGAGCAGCACATGTTCGAGATCGGCCGCAGCAAGCGGGCAGCGCAGGCGTTCGCCTTCGACGACGTGTCGATCGTGCCGTCGCGCCGGACCCGCGGTGAGGAGGAGGTCTCCCTCAGCTGGCGGATCGACGCGGCGACGTTCGAGTTCCCCCTGATCGCCGCGCCGATGGACTCGGTGATGTCGCCGGCGACCGCGATCGCCATGGGTCGGCTCGGCGGCCTCGGGGTGCTCAACCTCGAGGGCCTGTGGACCCGTTACGAGGACCCGGCCCCGCTGCTGGCCGAAATCGCCGGCATCGAGGACCCGACGACCGCGACCCGGGCCATGCAGCGGATGTACGCCGCCCCGATCCAGCCGGAGCTGATCGGTCGGCGGATCGCCGAGATCCGCGCCGCGGGGGTGCCCGCCGCCGGCTCCCTGTCCCCCCAGAACACCCAGGCGTACGCCAAGGCGGTGGTGGACTCGGGGGTCGACTTCTTCGTCATCCGGGGCACCACGGTGTCGGCCCAGCACGTGTCCTCGGACCGGGTGCCGCTCAACCTCAGCCAGTTCATCTACGACCTCGACGTCCCGGTCATCGTCGGCGGCTGCGCGACCTACCAGGCCGCGCTGCACCTGATGCGGACGGGTGCGGCCGGGGTGCTCGTCGGCTTCGGCGGGGGCGCCGCGCACACCACCCGCTCGGTGCTGGGGATCGCGGTGCCGATGGCCTCGGCGGTCTCCGACGTGGCTGCGGCCCGCCGGGACTACCTGGACGAGTCCGGCGGCCGCTACGTCCACGTGATCGCCGACGGCTCGGTGGGTCAGTCGGGGGACATCGCCAAGGCGATCGCCTGCGGCGCCGACGCGGTCATGGTGGGCTCGCCGCTGGCCAAGGCCAGTGAGGCACCCGGCGGGGGGTACCACTGGGGCCCCGAGGCCTGGCACGAGAGCCTGCCGCGCGGTGAGCGGGTCAGGTTCGAGACGGTCGGCACGCTGGAGGAGATCCTGGTGGGTCCCTCGACGGTGCCCGACGGGACGATGAACCTGATGGGGGCCCTGCGCAAGTCGCTCGCCACCACGGGCTACACCGAGGTCAAGGAGTTCCAGCGGGTGGAGATCGTCGTCGGCTGACCGGCCGCTCCCGACCCGGGCGGCCGGGCGCGTACGCCTGCGCCCACGTCTCGCCGACCCCGTAAATCCTTCGGTCACCTCCGGCCTGCTCGCGAGAAAGACGTGAGATGGTCACCCCCAGCCGGTTGCCTCGCTGAAGATTGCCCCCTAGGTTTCTCAGGGTCACCAACGTCACCGGCCGACGACCCCCGTCGGTCCCGAGGGGAGCAACTTCGTGCGTAAGGCATTCATCGGGCTCTTGGGCCTGACTCTGGCGTCCGGGCTGGTGATCAGCGTGGAGGGCTCAGCGCTGGCCAGCCCCGGCGACCAGCAGGCTCCGGCCGTCTCCGGACCCGGGGACCAGGGCCCACTCGCCAGCAAGGCCGGCGGCGCGGCCGACGACAACCTGCCCAACGCGCTCGACGCGAAGCAGCAGGCCCTCCGCGCCGAGGCCCTGCACCTGGTCCTCACCGGCCAGCGCAAGGTCCAGACCATCAACGGCTCCCAGGTCGTCCGGCTCGGCACCAAGCCGGCCGGGCTGAGCGCGAAGGAGCAGGCCAGGGTCAGTGCGGGCCAGACCGTCAAGCCCCGGACCGTCGACCAGTACGTGCAGCTGTCGCGCGAGCAGACCGACAAGATCTTCGTCGTGCTGACCGAGTTCGGCAACAAGCGGGGCACCGACATCGACCCGCGCTACGGCGACGTCGACACCGACCCCAAGACCCCCGGCCCGACGAAGTTCACCGGTCCGCTGCACAACCAGATCCCGGCGCCGAACCGCAAGACGGACAACTCGACGATCTGGCAGAAGAACTACAGCGCGAAGCACTACCGCGACCTGTACTTCGGCACCGGGAAGAACGTCGAGTCGCTCAAGACCTACTACGAGAAGCAGTCCTCGGGTCGCTACTCGGTCAACGGCATGGTGACCGACTGGGTCAAGGTGCCCTACAACGAGGCCCGCTACGGACGCAGCAACGGCTTCCCCTGCGCCGGCATCGTCTGCAGCAACACCTGGGCGCTGCTGAAGGACGGGCTGGGCGAGTGGGTCAAGGAGCAGAAGAAGGCGGGCAAGTCGACCGCCGCCATCGCCAAGACCCTCAAGTCCTACGACCAGCAGGACCGCTACGACTACGACGGTGACGGCAACTTCAACGAGCCGGACGGCTACATCGACCACTTCCAGGTCGTGCACGCCGGCGGCGACCAGGCCGACGGCGACCCGATCCAGGGCGAGGACGCGATCTGGTCCCACCGCTGGTACGCCTACGCCGACCAGGTCGGCACCACCGGCCCCTCGACCAACAAGCTCGGCGGCACCCAGATCGGGAGCACCGGCCTGTGGGTCGGCGACTACACCATCCAGCCCGAGAACGGCGGACTGTCGGTCTTCGCGCACGAGTACGGCCACGACCTCGGTCTGCCCGACCACTACGACACCGCCGGTGGACCCGACAACGCGGTCAACTGGTGGACCCTGATGGCGCAGAGCCGCGCCCGGGCCAAGAACGACGTCGGCATCGGCACCCGGCCGGCCGACCTCGGCGCCTGGGACAAGCTGCAGCTGGGCTGGCTCGACTACGACGTGGCGGTGGCGGGGCAGAAGAAGACCTACAGCCTCGGCCCGCACGAGTACAACAGCAAGAAGGCCCAGGGCCTGGTCGTGATCCTGCCCAAGAAGGAGGTCACCACCACCCTGGTCACCCCGGCCAGCGGGGACAAGCAGTGGTGGAGCGGCTCGGGTGACAACCTGAGCAGCAGCCTGACCCGCGAGGTCAGCATCCCGAGCGCGCCGGCCGAGCTCAGCTTCCAGGCCAACTACGACATCGAAGAGGGCTTCGACTACGGCCAGGTGCAGGTCGACGACGGCAGCGGCTGGAAGACGGTGGCGGGCAACATCTCCACCACCACCGGTCCGGCCAACGCCTTCGACGGCTCCTCCGGCGGCTGGGTCCCCGCGACCTTCGACCTGTCGGCGTACGCCGGCAAGACCGTTCAGCTGCGGATCGGCTACGTGACCGACGGCGGCGCCGCCGGCAACGACGAGAACCCCGGCAACAACGGGCTCTTCGTCGACGACATCAAGCTCGTCTCCGGCGGCAACGAGGTCTTCGCCGACGGGGCCGAGGACGGCGCCAACGGCTGGACCGCGGCCGGCTTCACCATCGTCGGATCCTCGGTGACCCGGACCTACGACCACTACTACGTGGCCAGCAACCGGACCTACACCTCCTACGACAAGTACCTCCAGACCGGGCCGTACAACTTCGGCTTCACGCCGAAGCTGCTCGACAAGGTCGAGTTCTTCCCGTACCAGAACGGTCTGCTCGTCAACTACTGGGACACCTCGCAGTCGGACAACAACGAGTCCCAGCACCCCGGCCAGGGCCTGGTGCTGCCGGTCGACTCGCACCCGGCGGCGATCACCCGCAAGGACGGCGCCATCTGGCGGGGCCGGATCCAGACCTACGACGCCCCCTTCTCGCTGGAGCGGGCCGACTCGTTGACGCTGCACGTGAGCGGCACCGCGTACAAGATCGCCGGCCTCGCGGGCAACCCCACGTTCGACGACACCAAGTCGTACTGGGACCCGGCGCAGCCGACGGTCGGGGTCAAGACCCCGGGGGTCGGGGTCACCCTGCAGGTGACCAAGCAGTCCGGCACCTCGATGACGGTCAAGCTCGGCACCAGCACCCCGGTGTCCTCGACCGCCACCCTGGCGAGCGCCCGGTCGGCCAACTGACCGTCCGCTCCCCACGCCTGCGGCGCCCCGGCTTCGGCCGGGGCGCCGTTCGCGTTCCGGGCTGCTAGCGTCGCCTACGGCGGGCCCCCCGGCCGCCAGAGCTCCCGCCCCCTGGAGGACCAGTGCCCCGCTCCGCCGCGGTTGCGGTCCCCCCCGGTGCGGGACTCCGCGGCCGAGCCGCGGGCCGGACCGGGCTGCCCGCCCTGGCCGTCGGTGTGGCCCTGCTCCTCCTGCCGGCCACCGCCCAGGCCGACCCGACGCCCCGCGTCGCCCCGCCCGCAACCCCCGTCCGCTCGGCCGCACCCGGTGACCGGGCCGATGCCCCGTACGTGGTCACCCTGGCCGAGGCGCCGGTGGCGACCTACGTCGGCGGCGTGCCCGGTCTGGCCGGCACCTCCCCGGCCCGGGGGACCGGGCTCGACCTCGCGGCCCCGCGCACCCTGGACTACCGCAGCTACCTGCGGCGACGTCAGGCCCAGGTGGCCGCCGTGGCCGGGATCCGGCCGACGCAGCGCTACACGGTCGCCCTCAACGGGTTTGCGGCCCGGCTGACCCCGGACCAGGTGCGACGGCTGCGCGCGACCCCCGGCGTGGTCCGGGTCAGCCCGGACGCCCTGGTGCACGTCACCGACCAGAGCCGCAACGTCGACTACCTCAAGCTCTCGGGGGCGAGCGGGCTGTGGCACACCCTCGGGGGCCGGTCCCGGTCCGGTCGCGGGGTGGTGGTCGGGGTGGTCGACACCGGCATCTGGCCCGAGTCCGCCTCGTTCGCCGGGCACCCCCTGGCCGCCACCGCGCCGCCGGCCTCGGACCGCTACCGGGCCTACCGGGTCGGCAGCCAGATCCGGATGCGGAAGGCCGACGGGCACCTGTTCACGGGCACCTGCGAGAGCGGCCAGCGGTTCACCGCGCAGAGCTGCTCCACCAAGCTGGTGGGCGCCCGCACCTTCGGCACGGGCTGGCTGGCCGGGGTGGCCGCGGGTGACGTGGACGACTTCCGCTCGCCCCGCGACGGCGACGGCCACGGCACCCACACGGCCTCGACGGCGGTCGGCGACGCCGACGTCCCGGCCACGGTGGGCGGCAAGTCCGCGGGCCGGGTCAGCGGCGTCGCCCCCGGGGCC
>JAOPXW010000290.1 GCA_025964935.1 Friedmanniella sp.
CCGAGGCCGGGCCGGCCGGTGGCGCACCGACGATCCGGTCGGCCTCGCTAGGGTCGTCGCACGGGCGACCGCCCGAGTGACGACGGGAGGCCCCGACATGCGGATCGGACTCGTGCTGCTGCCCGAGCTCGACTGGACCGCCGACCGGCTCCGCTGGCAGCGGGTGGAGGCCTTGGGCTTCCCGCACGCCTGGACCTACGACCACCTGGCGTGGCGGTCGCTCGCCGACGGCCCCTGGCACGCGACCATCCCCACCCTGACCGCGGCCGCGCTCAGCACCAGCACGCTGCGTCTCGGCACCTGGGTGACGACCCCCAACTTCCGGCACCCGGTGCCGCTGGCCAAGGACCTGATGACCCTGGACAACCTGGCGGGTGGCCGGCTGAGCGTCGGGCTGGGTGCCGGGGCGCCGGGGTACGACGCCTCGGTGCTCGACCAGCCGGCCCTGTCGCTGGGGCAGCGCGGCCAGCGCTTCACGGAGTTCGTCACCCTGCTCGACCGGCTGCTCAGCCAGGACCGGACGACCTGGTCAGGCAACTGGTTCTCCGCGGTCGACGCCCGGATGATGCCCGGGCCGGTCCAGCGGCCCCGGCCACCTTTCGTGGTGGCCGCGAACGGGCCCAGGGGGATGCGACTGGCGCAGCAGTTCGGCTCCTGGGTCACGACCGGGACCGCGGACCGCGACGCCGACACCGACACCTGGTGGGAGGGCGTACGGGTGGCGGGCGACCAGTTCGAGGAGCTCCTCGCCGCCCGCTCCGGTCCGGCGCCGGCGCCGGACCGCTACCTCAACCTGGAGCTGCGGACCGGGGCGGTCACCTCGGTCGAGCGGCTCCGCGACGACGTCGGACGTGCGGCCGCGCTGGGGTTCACCGACGTGGTCTACGCCTACCCGCGCCCCGGCAAGCCGTTCCGGGCCCCCGAGTCGCTGCTCGACGTGATGGCCGGGGAGCTGAGCGCTCTGGCTGCGGGTCCGGAGCGGGCCGCGGGTCAGGGGCTCGCCGCGCATCAGGCGCCGGCGGCGGGTCAGCGGCCGGCGGCGGGTCAGATGCCGGCGGCGGCTGAGGCGTCGACCCGGGCCCATTTGCCCCGGGTGTGACCGATGTGGGTCCTCATCAGGGCGTAGACCGCCTCGACGTCCCGGGACTCGATCACGTCCACGATCCGCAGGTGCTCCCGCGCGGACTCCGCGAGCTCACCCCGTTCCAGGAGCGAGGCCAGTCCGATCAGCCGGGTCTGGCTGCGGAGGTCCCCGATCAGGTCGGTGATCCGGGGGTTGTCGGCGTAGCCCAGCAGGGCGAGGTGGAAGGCGCGGTCCGCCTCGGTGTAGTGGAACAGGTCCCCCGCCTCCGCCGCGTCCACGATGAGCTGGGCCCGGGCCCGGAGCCCGGGCAGGTCGGCCGCCGGGATGAGCGGGGTGACGTCGCGGACGACCGGCGGCTCGACCAGGAGCCGGAGCTGGGTGATCCGGTCGAGGTCGGCGTCGTCGACGTCGGTGACCCGGAAGCCCTTGTTGGGCAGGATGGTGACCAGGCCCTCCCGGGCCAGGTCGAGCATCGCCTCGCGTACGGGGGTGGCCGAGACGCCGAACTGGGCCCCCAGGGTGGGCGCGGAGTAGACCATCCCGGGCTCCATCTCACCGGAGATGATCGCCGCGCGGAGGGCGCCGGTGACCTGGGCCCGCAGGCTGACCTTCTCCACCTGCGCGATGTGCAACGTGTTCACCGACCCGACCCCACTCTCGACTAGGCGCAGTCTAGGGCAGCGGGTCGGACCCGGGCCGCGCCGCGGACGAGCGCGACGACACGGTCACGGGCTCAGTCCTGGTCGGGCCAGGGGGCCGAGTAGGCCAGGGCCGCGTCGGCGGTGAGGTCGCGGACGCGGGTCAGCAGCTCGCCCACGGACGTCACCTTCAGCAGCGCGACCAGGTCCAGGTCGTTGACCGGCGTGATCGCCGCCAGCTGCCAGCAGGCCTCGACCGGGTCGGCGGACAGCTCGACGTCGGACGACCAGACCGGCTCGGAGAACTCCGACGCGATCGCGAGCGTGCGGCGTACGAGGGCCTCGACCTCGGCCCGGAGCGGCTCCTGATCGGGGTCCCAGACCAGGTCGTCGAGCCACGTCACCTCGGCCTGGGGGTGGGGCTCGTCCGGCAGCCACCGGGTGACCTCGAACCGCCGGGTGCCCAGCGCGACCAGCCCGACGACGCCGTCCTCGGTGTCGATGTGGGCGATCTCGGCCACGGTGCCGACGCCGAACCGGTGCTCCCCGCCGCCCACCTCGTGGCCCCGCTCGATCAGCACCACCCCGAACCCGGATCCCTCGGCCTCCAGCAGCCGCGACAGCATCAGCAGGTAGCGCTCCTCGAACACCCGCAGCCGGAGCGGCATGTGCGGGAAGAGGACCGCCCCCAGGGGAAACATCGGCAGCGTGGGCACGTGGCCAGCCAACCACGCCGTCCCAACGCCGGGACACCGCCGGCTCCCCGCCGGGGCCGGCGGGAAGCGCCGGTCCGGGTCCGCGCGGCCTCCCCGCCGATCCGCGCGGGGCTTCTAGGCTGCCCCGGTGAGCCACCCCGCTGACCGCTACCGCAACGACGTCCTGACCCCCGGCTGGCAGCAGGCCAACCGACCCGTCAGCACCGAGCTCGCCCTGACCCGAGGGCTGGTCGTCGAGGACGCCACCACCGGGTTCTGCGGCGCGGTGACCCGCTGGGAGAACGGGGTGGTCCTGCTCGAGGACCGGCACGGCCGCAGCCGCGGCTTCGCGGTCGGCGCCGGGTTCCTGTACGAGGGCAGCCCCGTCACCCTGACGGTCAAGCCGACCGCGTCGCGGACCGCCGTCAAGCGGACCGCGTCCGGTTCCGTCGCGACCCCGGGCGACCGGGCCAAGGTCGCCCTGCCCAGCCGGATCTACGTCGAGGGCCGGCACGACGCCGAGCTGGTCGAGAAGATCTGGGGTGACGACCTCCGCCACGTCGGGGTCGTGGTCGAGTACCTGGGGGGGATCGACGACCTGCCCGGCATCGTCGACGAGTTCGCTCCCGAGCGCGGCCGCCGGCTCGGGGTGCTGGTCGACCACCTGGTGCCGCGGAGCAAGGAGTCGCGGATCGCCGACACCGTGATGGCGGGTCGGCACGGCCAGAACGTGCTCGTGCTCGGCCACCCGTACGTCGACATCTGGCAGGCCGTGAAGCCCGCCCGCGTCGGGCTGAAGGTCTGGCCCGAGATCCCCCGTGACGTCGAGTGGAAGCACGGGATCTGCGACGTCCTCCGACTGCCGCATCGTGACCAGGCCGACATCGCCGCCGCCTGGCAGGCCATCCTGGCCCGGGTGCGCAGCTGGTCCGACCTGGAGCTGCCGCTGCTGGCCTGCGTCGAGCAGCTGATCGACTTCGTGACCCAGGACCACGTCAGCCGCGACGACTGAGGCGCGCTCGGCGCCGGGGCCCGCGCTCAGTCGAGCAGGTCGCGGACGACGCCGTCGGCCAGCAGTCGGCCGTCCAGGGTCAACCGGAGCCGGCCTCCGCTCAGTACGGCCAGGCCGCGGGTCATCAGATCCGGGACCCGCCGCTGCTCGGTCGGGGTCAGCACGGCCAGGTCGAGCCCGTCGGCCAGCCGCAGCTCCAGCAGCACCCGCTCCACCCGCCGGTCCTCGGGGGCCACGATCTCGCGGGCCTGGGCCGGGGAGAGGCCGGCGGCCATCCGGGAGGCGTACGCCGCCGGGTGCCGCACGTTCCACCAGCGCACACCGCCGACGTGGCTGTGCGCGCCGGGCCCGACCCCCCACCAGCTGTCCCCGCGCCAGTAGGCGAGGTTGTGCCGGCAGCGGTCGGCCGGCGTCCGGGCCCAGTTGCTGACCTCGTACGCCGTCAAGCCCGCCGCGGTGAGCTTCTGCTCCGCCAGCAGGTACTTGTCGGCCAGGTCGTCGTCGTCGGTCATGGCCAGCTCGCCCCGGCGGATCCGCGAGGCCAGCCGGGTACCGGGCTCCACGATCAGGGCGTACGCGCTGATGTGGTCGGGCTCGGCGGCCAGCGCGGCGTCCAGGCTGGTCTCCCAGTCGGCCAGGGACTCCCCCGGGGTGCCGTAGATCAGGTCCAGGCTGGTGCTGACGAAGCCGGCCGCCTTCGCCTCGGCCAGCGCCTGCTGCGGCCGGCCCGGTGAGTGCACCCGGTCCAGCAGCGCCAGCACCGAGGGCACCGCCGACTGCATCCCGAAGGAGATGCGCGTGAAACCGGCCTCCCGGAGCCTGACCAGTCCGGCGGCGTCGATCGACTCGGGGTTGGACTCGGTGGTGACCTCGGCCTCGGGCGTCAGCCCGAACCGGTGCCGAACGGCGTCCAGCATCCGGCCCAGGTCCTCCGGGGGGAGCAGGGTCGGGGTGCCGCCGCCGACGAAGACGGTGGAGGCCGGGGGCGCCCCCGGTCCCAGGACGCGCGCCGCCAGGTCGAGCTCGGCCAGGGCCACCTCGACGTAGCCCGCCCGGCTCGCCCCGGGCTCGGGGCCCAGCTCGGAGGACGTGTAGGTGTTGAAGTCGCAGTAGCCGCACCGGGTCGTGCAGAACGGCACGTGCAGGTAGACGCTGAGCGGCCGCTCCGCCAGCTCGGCCACCGCCTCCTCGGGCAGGGAGCCGTCGGAGGGGGCGGGGATCCCCTCGGGCGGTGCGGACGGCATCGACCCAGGCTAGTGCCGGGCGGAAGCCGGCCATACCCGACCGCAGCTCAGCGGGTCGGCACCAGGGCCCCCTCCCCCACGTACGCCGCCAGGTGCTCACCGGTCAGGGTCGACCGGCCCGCCACCAGGTCCGCCGGGGTGCCCTCGAAGACGACCCGGCCGCCGTCGCGGCCGGCACCGGGCCCGAGGTCGATGATCCAGTCGGCGTGGGCCATCACCGCCTGGTGGTGTTCGACGACAATCACGGACTTGCCGGTTTCGACCAGTCGATCGAGCAAACCCAGCAGGTTCTCCACGTCGGCGAGGTGGAGGCCCGTGGTGGGCTCGTCGAGGATGTAGACGTCCCCCTTCTCCCCCATCTGTGTCGCGAACTTGAGCCGCTGGCGCTCGCCGCCCGACAGGGTC
>JAOPXW010000315.1 GCA_025964935.1 Friedmanniella sp.
AGGTCGACCTCGGCCTGGGCGTCGTCGGGGTTGGTCAGGACCAGGTCGGTCCGGTCGCTGGCCGCCGAGCCCACCCCGGCGAACCACTGGGTGGTCTCGGGGGGCAGGCAGGCGGCCGCGGTCAACCCGGCGGACAGCCCGTCGGTGCCGACCCCCAGCACGGCGCCGCCGCTGGCCCCGGCCATGCCGCCGTCCCCGCTCAGCACCACCGGGCCGGTGACCTGCCCCAGGGTCGCGCCCTTGCCCGGCTGGGTGACGGTCAGCCCGGGCCGGCCGTCGGGGGCGAGCGGCGCACCGGTCAGCACCCCGGCGCGGGGCGTCGCGCGGCGCAGCGCCACCCCCGAGACGGTGGTGGTTGGCGGGTTCGCCGCGCCGGCCTCGGTCAGCACCGGGCAGATGCTGCTGGTGCGGCCGATGGCGGCCGGCCGAGTCGGCTGGGCGGTGGTGGTCTGCGGGGTCAGCAGCGAGCCACCGACCGCGATCACGGCGACGGCGAGCAGCGCGAGAGCCAGGACGAGCACCCGGCGCAGGGTCAGGCGGTGGGCGAGGCCGGAGAGGCGGAGGTCCGACATCAGGCGATCTCGGACAGGGTCGCGGCGCGGCGGGCCGAGGTGGTGGGGTCGCGGACCTCGGGGCGGCGTACGGCCGGGGCGGCGAGGACCGCGGCCACCAGCAGCACGAGCCCCTGCAGCAGGAGCAGCCAGTGCGAGACCGAGCTGAGGCGGTAGGTGACCGTGCCCCCCTCGGCGGGCAGCACGAACGCCTGCTGCCAGCCGTGGTCCGCCCGGGCCAGCGGGCGACCGTCGAGGCTGCCCCGCCAGCGTCGGTCCACCGGCTCGCCGACCAGCAGCAGGCGCCCGGCTGAGCCCGCGGGGACGGTGGTGGGTGGGGCGTCCAGGGGCGCCAGCGCCGTGCCGTCGGCGAGGGCGGCGCGCGACACCGCCGGGTCCAGCTGCCAGACCGTGCCCAGGTTGTTCCCGCTCGCGGTCCCCAGGCCGGGGGTGTTGTCGATCCGGGAGCGCTCGTCTTCGTCGGCCCCGCTGACCCAGACGTAGCCCACGCCCAGACCGGTCAGCTCGGGGGCGATGTCGGCGTCGGCGGTGCCGGCGACGAGCCGGACCACGAGGTCGGCGACCTGCTGCCGGGCGACGGCGGAGCCGGCGTACGCGAAGCCCCGGTCGGCGTCGCCCAGCCGTAGCTGGTCACCGGCCAGCACGGAGTAGCGGGCCGCGCTGCCGGAGAGGTCCAGGGCCAGCACCCGGGGCCGGCCGCCGGTGGTCATCGCGTTCATCACGTACGGCGGGATCGAGCTCAGGTGCAGCCGGTCCACCGGGCCGCGCGCCCCGGCCCAGACCCACCAGGCCGCGCCGCCCACGCTGACCAGCCCGACCGCGACCGCAGCCAGCACGGCAGCCGGCTGCAGCCAGCTGAAGCTCCGCCCCTGCATCTCGGTGGTCAGCCCGTCGACCCCGACGGCGCCGCCGACCAGGAGGGCGGCGAACCCGACCAGGAGGTAGGCGCCGGTCCAGGGTCGCACCTCGGTGGCCACCGGCGGGACGTCGACCACGAGCCGCGAGAGCAGCACGGCCAGTGCGAACGCCACCAGGGCGGTGACCCAGGCGGCCAGTACCACCCGCCGCCGCGGACGCCGCCCGAGCCCGACCAGGGCCACGACCCAGATGACCCCGAAGACGACGGCCCCCACCCACAGCGGCGGCAGCCCCGGGCCGGTCGGGTGACCGAGCAGCAGCCGCCAGACCGCGGGGGCGGTGGGCGCCCCGTCGAGGGCGGCGTCGGGCCCCACGAACAGGCGACCGGGGGCGGTGATCAGGCTGGGCCACCAGGGCAGCAGCAGGACCAGCGGCAGCCCGAGCGCGATGCCGATCCGGCCGATCTTGCGGGGGGTGCGCCGCAGCAGCACCGCACCGAGAGCGCCCAGCAGCAGCGCGACGACCAGGAAGGAGGGCTGGAACGCGACCAGGACGACCAGGACGAGGCCGGCCCCCCAGCCGCCCCGCCACGCCTCCGGCGTCCGCACCCGACGCAGCACCAGGGCCCGGGCGGCGTTGGCGAGCAGCGGCAGCCCGACTGCGAAGACGGTCAGCTCGAGCCGGCCCTGGTTGGTCCCCCCGAGCAGCACCGGCAGCAGCGCGTACGTCGTCGCGAGCCACAGCCGGACCCGCCGGTCGACGACGAGCTTGCGGGCGAGCGGGTAGACCGCCAGCAGCGACAGCGGCACCACCCCGCACAGCATCAGGGTGATGAACCACTCGGGCTGGCCGGCGGCCACGGTGGACCCCAGCGCGGTGAGCGCGAGCCACGGCGGCGGGATCTGCCCGGGGGCACCGGCAATGGGGTTCCAGACCGAGTCCCACAGGTCACCCAGGGAGGAGGCGGCGGGCAGCAGCGCCGGCGCCGTCAGGGACCCGGTCCCGTACAGGCCGCGCGCGGCGACCAGCGCGCCGACCAGGGTCGCGGCGATCACCAGTGTGACCGGGTTGAGCCAGCGGGCGGTGGTCGCGTCGTCGGACACCGAGCTGAAGTCGTCCCCGGTCAGCTCGTCCAGGGTCGCGGCCTCCGCGTCACCGGCGACCGAGCGGTAGCGCTGCGAGGCCGCCCCGGTGAAGGTCTCGGCCAGGGTGGAGAGGGCGGACCACCACGGCGGCCGCAGCGATCGGACGACCTCGTCGCTGCCGGGAAGCGGGTCGATGGCCGCCGTACGCCGGCGCAGGTCCCGCAGCCGCCCCGGGTGGGCGACGAACTGCACCATGGCCACCAGCTCGTCCCGGGCCCGGCCGGGCACCTTGCCGAGCAGGTAGCCCGCGGCGCGCAGCAGGCAGCTGAGGACCAGCAGCAGCCAGACCGCCGGCAGCAGGCGTCCCGGTGCGTGCCCGGCCACCACCGTCATGCCCAGCAGCCGGTCCAGCCGGGCCGGTCGCCGACCGGTCAGCCCGCGGGGCCGCAGGCCCGCCCGGCCGACCTGACGGTGCGTCATCTCGGCCGCCGGTGTGGTCACGACCCGGTAGCCGTTCAGGTGCGCCCGCCAGCCGAACTCCACCCCGTCCCGGAAGACGGGCAGGGCCGGGTCGAGACCGTCCAGGTCCTGCCACACGGCCAGCTTGACCAGCAGCCCGCAGGTGCTGACGCCGAGCCGGGGCTGGGGCTGGTCGCGCTGGCCCTGGTCGATCTCGCCGGTCTCCAGCTGCAGCTCGCGCCGGCCGGTGCCGGAGATGCTGGTCCCGACCTCGCTGATCTGCTGGCCGGTCTGCCGCCGACGCGGCAGCAGCAGCTTCGGCCCGGTGATGTCGATGGTCCGGTCCGCGAGCACGTGCTCGAGCAGCCGGTGCAGGGTGTCGGGGGCGGGGACGGCGTCGTCGTGCAGCAGCCAGAGCCAGCGCTCGTCGGTGCCGGCCCGGGCGGTGGGGCCGGTGGTGGGGCCGGACCCGCCGGTGGCGGCCCGGTCCTGACGCAGTGCGGACTGGACTGCGCGACCGAAGCCGTACCCCTGCTCCCCCGCATAGACAGCGTCCAGGATGCCCTGGTCCCGGGCCCGCTCCAGCAGCATCCGGGTGAGATCGCTGCTCTCGTTGTCGATGGCGATCAGGCGCCGCGGGCGGTCCTGCAGCCGGCCCAGCCCGGCCAGGGTGGCCGGCAGCCAGCGGGCGGCGTCGAAGGCGACCAGCACCGCGGTCACGTCGGCGGTGCTGACGTCGCGCCGGGTCGACGGCGCGTCCTGCTGGTCGGCCCAGGCCCAGGGATCGTCCGACGGGTCGGCCTCTGGGGCCGTCGACCGCAGCTGGGACCACTCGTACGGGTCGCCGTGGCGACCGTCGAAGGTTCCGCCCTTGGCGACCTGACTGTCCATAGCTGCGGAGCAACCCCTGCGAGTTCGTCGGTGTGCGGCCACGATGCTCGTGACCCTCGACCACGCCGGAACGGCCCCGGTCGGGCCACCCGCGGCTCCCGGTGGGAGCCGGACGGTCCGCTCCGGACCGGCTGGCGCGGCCTACTTTATGCGAGGAGGCCCGGTTTGCCGGTCTCGAGACCTCGACCCCGGGCGGGGTTCGTCATGGGGCCCGGTCCCCCCGGCCCGGGCGGCCACGACGTACGTGCGGTGAGGTGGGCTCGCTCGGCCCGACCGGCCCGCGCCCACCCGGATCAGACGGCGCGCTTCTTGATCTTGCGACGTTCGCGCTCGCTCAGACCGCCCCAGATCCCGAAGCGCTCGTCGTTGGACAGGGCGTACTCGAGGCACTCCCCCCGTACGTCGCACGACAGGCACACCTTCTTGGCCTCCCGGGTGGACCCGCCCTTCTCGGGGAAGAACGCCTCCGGATCGGTCTGGGCGCACAGCGCCCGCTCCTGCCAGCCGAGCGCTCCCTCGTCCTCGAGCACCATGAGTTCTTGCATTGCCTGCCTCCTCGACCCCGCATGTGTGTGGTCCCGCCAGGCTCGACTTCGCGGGTCGGGGCCGGCAGGGCGTCTTTACGGCAGGCCAGTCGGCTGTGGCGGCGCCCCCCGTCGCCCAACCTCAGCCCGAGCTGAACCCCTGGGGGCAGTCACCCGAAAGACCGATCCACTGCAAATGACAGTGATGAAATTACATGCCTTGCAGGGTGCGTGCGTCAAGTGCGGGAAAGATATTGGCCCCGGACGCGACCGGCGCCCGGACCGTCGGGGTCAGGCCCGGCGCCGCCCCGGCCGGAGGGGTTCACAGGCACCCATCCCGCCTGGTCAGCGTGGTCTTGGCGATCGGCCCGAAGGTCGTGCGCGGGCTCGGGCCACGGGCTGGGAGCCGGGCCGACGCGCCGAGCGCGCGGCACGCCGCCGACGCGGTGGGTGTCGGGTCGGTCGGAGCGGTCAGGGGACGGGTCGGAGCGGCCAGGGGATGGGGTCGGGCACACCGCGCCGACCGGTCCTGGGCGCGGCCGGAGAGGGCCGGGCCTCAGGAAGCCGGGGTACCGGGACCGGCCGGCGGCTCGACCGACCAGGGGTGGGGCGTGGACGACGGAGCCCGGCCCGGCGGCCCGGGCGTCGACGAGGCCGGGGGC
>JAOPXW010000342.1 GCA_025964935.1 Friedmanniella sp.
ACGGTGAACTCCTACCACCGCCTGGTGCCCGGCTTCGAGGCCCCGATCTCGCTGGTCTACAGCCAGCGCAACCGCTCGGCCTGCGTGCGCATCCCGATCACCGGCTCGAACCCGAAGGCCAAGCGCATCGAGTTCCGCTGCCCCGACCCGTCGGCGAACCCCTACCTCGCCTTCTCGGCGCTGCTGCTCGCCGGCATCGACGGCATCCAGAACAAGATCGAGCCCTCCGAGCCGATCGACAAGGACATCTACGAGCTGCCGCCGGACGAGATGGCCGACATCGACCAGGTGCCCACGTCGCTGAACGCGGTGCTGGACAACCTGGAGCGCGACCACGAGTTCCTGACGGCCGGCGGTGTCTTCACCCCCGACCTGATCGACACCTGGATCGACTTCAAGCGCACCCAGGAGATCCTGCCCGTGCAGCTGCGGCCGCACCCGCACGAGTTCGAGCTGTACTACGACATCTGAGTCACCTCGGGAGGCCGGCGCGAGCTGAGCCCCTCGTCCTCGCGGAGGCCCCGGTCATCAGACCGGGGCCTTCGTCGTGCCGGACCTCGAGGTGCGGGCAGGTGGGCCGACGACCCGAGCCGGTCGACCACCGCGGCCGCGGTGTCCCGGGCCGTGCGGCCGACCCCGATCAGGGTGGCGGAGGCGGCGCCGGTCCAGTCGCCGTACCCGACCAGGAACAGGCGCGGCTCCCCCACCGCCTGGGTTCCGGCGCGTCCCCCGGTCGGGACGCGACCGCTCCCGTCGCGCAGGTGCAGGGCGGCGAGGTGGCGCAGGGCCGGTCGGAACCCGGTGCACCAGATCACGGTGTCCACCGGCTCCTCGGTGCCGTCGTCCCAGGCCAGACCCGTCGGGGTCAGTCGGTCGAACATCGGGCGCGCCTGGAGCACGCCTCGCGCGCGGGCGTCCCGCACGGCCGGCACCACCACGATGTCGCCCAGGGCGCCAGGAGAACCCGGGCCGCCCGCCCCCGCGTCCTCACGGCCGTCGCGTCGGGCCTGCACCCGCGCGGTCGCGGCCGCGAACAGGGCTCGGCCGTCCACGTCGTCGGGCAGGAACCGCGGCTCGCGCTGGGTGACCCAGACGGTGTCGGTCACCCGCGACACCTCGGCCAGGACCTGCGCGGCCGAGTTGCCGCCTCCGACCACGGCGACCCTCTGCCCGGCGTACGGCTCGGGCGAGCGGTAGGACACGGTGTGCAGCTGCCGGCCGCGGAAGCCGTCCCGGCCCGGGTAGGTCGGCCAGAACGGCCGGCCCCAGGCCCCGGTGGCGTTGACCAGCACCCGGCACCGCCACCCCCCGTGGTCGGTGTCGACCCGGAAGCCCGCGTCGCTCCGGGTGACGCGACTGACACGGACCGGTCGGCGTACGGGTAGCTGGTAGCGGTCCTCGTAGGCCGCCAGGTAGGCGCGGACGTGCTCGGCGGACGGGTTGCCGGGCCCGGTCCAGCTGGGCATCGGCCACCCGGGCAGGGAGCTGAAGCCGGCGGGGGAGAACAGCTGGAGGGTGTCCCAACCGTGCCGCCAGGCCCCGCCCGGCCCGGTCTGGGCGTCGAGCAGCGCGAAGGTGAGCCCGGGGGCATCGCGTCGGCGAGCCCGCTGCAGGTAGTACCCGGCGGCGAGTGCCGCCTGGCCGCCCCCGACGACCAGGACGTCGACCGCGCCGCCGACCCCCGTCGCAGCCGGGTCGGCTCCTCGCGTGTTCACCGGTCCAGTGTGGGTCCGGGGTGCACCGACGGTCGTCGGCCCACGCTCAGCAGCTGCGGCTGCACCGATCGGGGGCCGGACGGGGCCGGGCCGCAGCAGCCGCCGCCCGTCGCCGCCCCGGGGTCGTCGAACAGGCCGGCGCCCCCGCAGACGCCGGTGTCGGGCAGGGTCAGCTCGACGCGGGCCGCGGCCTCGTGGTCACCGGTCAGCTCCGCGACGACACTGCGGACCTGCTCGTAGCCGGTGAGCGCCAGGAACGTCGGCGCCCGCCCGTACGACTTCATCCCGACCAGGTACAGGCCGGGCTCGGGCTGGGCGAGCTCGGCCGCGCCGTGCGGACTGACGCTGCCGCACGAGTGCTCGTTCGGGTCGATCTCGGCCGCCAGCCCACGCGGGGCCTGCAGCACCGGGTCCAGGTCCAGACGGACCTCCGACAGGAACGACAGGTCCGGCCGGAAGCCGGTCAGCACGACGACGAGGTCGGCCGGGTCGAGTCGGCGGCCGTCCTCGGCCACCAGGACCACCCCGGTGTCTCCCTGCTCGACGGCCTCCGTGCGGAACCCGGTGACCATCGCCACCAGGCCCTCGTCGACGGCTCGTCGCGCCTGGACGCCGAGAGCGCCGCGCTGGGGCAGCTCGTCGGCGGACCCGCCGCCGAAGGTGTCGCCGACCAGCCCGCGGCGCAACACCCACGTGACCCGGGTCCCCGAGGCGCGGGCCGCGGTGGCCAGGTCGTTGACGGCGGTCAGGGCTGAGTGGCCGCTGCCGACCACCACCACGTGCCGGCCGGCCGTCGCGGCGATCTGCTCCGGGGTCGGCGGTCGGTAGGACAGGGCGCCGGCTGCGGCGGCAGCGCGCTCGCCCCGG
>JAOPXW010000346.1 GCA_025964935.1 Friedmanniella sp.
CCGCGTCGGGGGGCCACGGCGAGCCCGGACACGAACAGCAGGACAGCGGCGCCGGCCGGCAGGGCGAGCCGGCCCGCCGGGGGGATCTGGGACCAGTATCGGGCGCTCAGCAACGAGGCGGCGACCACCACGAGCACCGCGCCCAGGTAGCCCAGCGCCTCCGCGGCCACCGAGGCCCGCCGGGGGTGGGCGGCGGCCGTCGGCCCCGGGCCCCAGCCCTCACTGGCCGCGATCGCGTCGGCCTCCTGCTGGGTGATCAGACCGTGCGCGACCCAACGCCGGAGCAGGGCGGGCCCGTCGGGCGGGTCAACCTCGTGCCGCGCGACCGGTTCCGCCCCGCGGATCGTGACCACGTCTGCCTCCTCAGCTGGAGCTCCAGGCTAGAGCGGCGCCGCCTCCGGGGCACCGGGGCCGAAGTCCTCCGTCCTTCGGTGCCGCCGGACCCGGGACCTCCGACCCTGGTGGCCCACCCGGCGGCGGGCAGACCGTGCCAAGTGGAGGTCTGGACGATGACGGGAACCGACGGGGGACGTGCGCGCTCGAACACTGTGGTGCCGGAGAGGGGTGAGCACAGCGGAGGACGGGCGTCGCGCCGGCGAGGGCTGCTGGTCGGCCTGACCGCGCTGCTGGTCACCCTCCCGCTGTCCGCGGCGCCCCCGGCCTCGGCCGAGCCCGCCACCGTGGTCTCCTACCCGGCCGGGTCGACCGCCACCCGGTTCACCGGGCGCGCCTTCGACGCCTGCGAGGCCCCCTCGATCGCGACCCTCACGGCGTGGCAGGCCTCCCCGTACCGGGCGCTCGGCATCTACTTCGGCGGGCTGAACCGGGGCTGCCCGCAGCAGCGCAACCTGACCACCGGCTGGGTCTCGACGGTGTCCACGATGGGCTGGCGCCTGATCCCGATCTACATGGGCCACCAGGCCCCCTGCACGTTCCGGCGCAACGCCGTGGAGTTCACCGCCAGCACGGCCGTGGCGCTGGGGACCGCCGACGGACGGGACGCGGTCACCCGGGCCAAGGCGGTGGGGCTGCTGCCCGGCAGCGCTCTCTACGCCGACGTCGAGCACTACGCCGCCGCCGACACGACCTGCCGCCTCGCCGTCCGACGCTTCGTATCCGCCTGGACCAAGGAGCTGCACCGCCAGGGCTACCTGGCCGGGGTGTACGCCCACCTCTACTCCGGGGCCCGGCACCTGTCGGACAGCTACACCTCGACCTCCTACGCCCGTCCCGACGCGCTGTGGATCGCCCGCTGGGACGGCAGCTCGGCGCTGACCGGCTGGCGTGACATCCCCAACACCCGCTGGGCCAGCGGTCAACGCGCCAAGCAGTACCAGGGGGGCCACGACGAGACGTACGGGGGGGTCACGATCAACATCGACCGGGACTACTTCGACGCACCCGTGGCCACCGTGGCCCACCGCTACCAGGTGACCGGCACCGCTGGACTCACCGCCTACAGCCAGCCGACCACGGCGGCCACGGTGCGGGCGACCTACGCCCTCGGAGCCCCGTTGTCGCTGGTCTGCCAGACCCCGGGGCAGAGCGTCGGCGGCACCGCGGTCTGGGACCAGCTGAGCAACGGCACCTACGTCAGTGACCGTGACGTGAGCACGCCCTCCTCGACCACCTACAGCCCACCGCTGCCCCGGTGCGGCTACCCGTACCAGGTGACGACCACGACCCTCAACGAGCGGACCGGACCGGGCGTGGGCTACTCCGTGGCGGGCACCCTGTACGCCGGCGGGCTGGCCTGGGTCTCCTGCCAGCGCCGCGGGACGACGGTTTCCACCACCGCCGTCTGGGACCGGCTGACCGACGGCCGCTACGTCAGCGACCACTACGTGGCCACGCCGAGCAGCACCTCCTACAGCGCTCCGATCCCGCGCTGCTGACCAGCCGTCAGCCGCGGGTCGGCGAGGGCGGCCGGGGGGTGTGGATAATCGCCGGTGCCACCCCGGCCGTCAGCTCTGCTCGAGCTCGACGGCGATGCGGCGAAGCCGGGCCAGAGCCTGGTCGAGGGTATCGACGCCCTGGTGGATGCGCTCGCGGGCCAGCGGATCGGTGACCAGGTCGAGCACCGAACAGATGCTCAGGGTGCTGCCGAAGACCTCGCGGATGATGCCGTCGTGCAGCTCGGCCGTGAGCTCCGCGCGACTGGTGGCCACGTCGGCCGACTGCGGGCCGGGGGATGCCGCGAGCATCACCGTGGCGCCGCAGACGGTCCGGGCGTCCGGGGCCAGGGCGGAGGACACGACGACGTCGAACCACCGTCGCTGGTACGGGGCGTGGCAGGCGATCTGCAGCCGGGTCGCGTGCAGCCCGTCGCCCCGGATGGCGTCCAGGATCGCCGTCGCCATGGCCTCGCTGCCCGCGTCGCCCCCGTCGAGGCAGGCCTCCAGGTAGGACGCACCCGGTCCACAGGTGTCCAGCCGACCGCCGTTCTCGAGGCAGAAGTCGACCCAGACCTGGTTCACGGCCACGATGACACCGGCCTGGTCGAGGACAGCGACGCTGACCCCTTGGTCTACGGCTGGGCCGACCCTCTCCACATCGTTCCGACTCGGAAGCGTTCCCTGAACATGCGCCATGCTCTTCCTGCTCCCGTGCAGCCCGAACTGTCGCGCCTCGGATGAGGCGGGCGGTGGGCGGGTACTCCGTCCACCGCCAGACAACGCCTGTCCGAGCCGTACGTCAAGGTCAAGTCCGCGGCGGGGCGGTGTGGTGGCCGGCTCCCCGCTCCCCGGTGTCAGGCCAAAGGGGTGCCGACGGGCTCGACCTGGCCGGCGCTCCGGTAGCGCCCCCCGACGAGCTCGACCAGCAGCCGCTGCGTTCGGGCCGGGTCACCGTGCGCCACCAGGTCGTGCTCGGCCGTGGCCACCAGGGAGGCCAGGACGTGGTCCCGGTAGACCCCGGCCAGCCAGCGGGAGAAGTCACCGCGGCCGGCGTGGAACTGCACGACCTCGGCCGATGCCGTCTCGAGGGCGGCGACGAAGTCACGCAGGTTGGTGGCCCGGGCCTGGACGGCCCCGTCCCCCGTACGGAACGTGAAGACGAGGTCGTCCGACAGCTCGGCGTCGAGGTATTTGTGCCAGTGCCGGACGTGCGGGGTGGACCGCGCGCCGGCGCGGAACGGGACGCGTTCCCCCGCCGGTGGGATGAGCAGGGCCTCCCGGCTGCCGCCCTCCGACAGCGACACCTCCCACTCCACCCGCTCCAGCAGCGCGGGCTCGATGTCCTCGGCGCGGTAGCTGACCAGACAGAGCCCACCGTCGAAGGCCGCCCCGATCTCGGGACCGGTCAGCGGCAGCCGCACGTCATGCGCCTCCTCCAGGACCAGCCAGTGCGGCCGCGACGTGGCGGCCCGCGCGACCGCCAGGGCCGGCCACAGCTCGTCCAGATAGGTCGCCCGGGCCTCGGCCGGAAGGTGGGACAGGTCCAGCAGCACGGTGCCGTCGCCCGCAGACGCCGAGGTCGCCACCGCCGTCGGCCCGGGCAGGCTCGGGCCGGTGAAGGCGCTGACGGTGCGCAGCGAACCCAGGGTGAGGTGGTCACCCTCAGGGTCGACCACCAGAACCGCGTACGCCTGGGCCACGAGCTGCTCGACCAGCAGGCCGGTCACGTCGGACTTCCCCGACTCGGTCCCCCCGGTGACCAGCACGCAGGTGCGCGACGAAGGCACGGTGACGGGCCGCCCGTCGGGGGTGTGGCCCAGGACCAGGCGGTGCCGGGGACTCGACACCCGCCGCTCACCGCCCAGCACCGGCCCCTGGAGCAGGCCCAGGACACCCGTCCCGTCCGGTGCGTCCAGGACGAGATCGGCCCGGCGGCGGAGGGACTCCACGGCGTTGGCCACCGCGACGCCGAGACCGGCGACGGCCAGCATGGCGTGGTCGTTCTCCGCGTCGCCGACGGCGATGGTGTTGTGGGGGGAGATGCCCAGCTCGGCGAGCGCCTCGCGCAGCCCGGTGCCCTTGGTCACCCCGGCGGGCAGCAGCATCAGCGCGTTCCGGTTCCGCACCAGCTGGACGTCCAGCCCCAGGGACTCCACCGCGTCCAGGACGACGTGGTCGCTGCCGGCGTAGGTGTCCAGGAGGACCTCGCCCCGCCGTACGAGCAGCCCGGCGGCGTGCAGCCGCTGCAGCAGGGTGTCGTCCACCGGCTCGGCCAGGGTGCGGCTCCCCGCGGTGGTTCGGAGGACGCACCCGTTCTCGGCGACGACCACGTCGAAGTGGTCGGCCAGGCCCGGGAACTCGACGTCGAGCTGGCTGAGGATGCGACCGGTGACCAGGAGCACCCGAAGGCCGTCGCTGCGTACGCGGTCGATCTGGCGGAGCAGGGTCTCCGCCGGCCAGCCACCTGCGGTGAGGGTGCCGTCCAGGTCGAGGGCCACGGCTCGGTACCACGACACGGCGGGCTCCCCCTGGTCTGGACGCTCGGGTGGTGGTGGGTCGGATGCCGGAGGGGAGTCGGTTCGCGGGGCTGGTCACCGCGGTGGGCGAGCCGCGCGGGGCCGGCCGGTTCGCACGGCCGGCCGGCCCACGGCGCTCCACTGCCCCCCGCTGGAAGCGCCGCCGCGCATTTCGTCGCGGCCCCTTTGCCGCACACCAAGATCTTCGTCTCTGCGCCGCCCCGGCGGGAGGGCCCTTGGTCCCGACTCTCGCCGGGTCCCGATGCTCAGCGGGTCAGCGGGTCAGTGGGTCAGCGGGTCAGCGGGCAGCGGTTCAACGGGTCAGCGGGGCGCGAGCGCCGGGCTGAGGCCCGCGCCCCACCGACGCGCCTGCTCGAGCTGCCCCGCCAGCAGCCGGTCATGGGTGTCGACCAGGAAGCTCTCCGGGTCGGCCACCACCGTGAAGCCCTGGTCGCGCAGCAACCTGGTC
>JAOPXW010000347.1 GCA_025964935.1 Friedmanniella sp.
CCGCGGCCCCGCTGAGCCGCCGCCCCGACCGGCGGCGACTCAGGGCTCGCGGGAGATGGTGGCGGCCGCGGTGAGAGCCTGCAGCGCCTCGGTATCCCGTTCCGGGCTGGGCCGGGCCCCGTCGCTCTCGGTGAGGTAGAACGTGTCGATCGCCTGTCCGGCCAGGGTGGAGGCGTGCGCGGAGCGGATGGAGAGTCCGAGCGCGCTGAGAGAGTGCCCCAGGGCATAGAGGAGCCCGGCCCGGTCCGCGGCCCGCACCTCCACCACGCCGGCGGTCTCGCTGGCGTGGTGGACCAGACCCACGTACGGGGTGGTCGGCTGCCCGGAGCTCTGCGCCCGGGCCTCCCGCCGGCGGATCGGCTCCAGGACCGATCCGTCGCCGCCCTCCAGCCGCTCCAGCTGCTTGATCAGGAAGGCCACGTCGGGCAGGTCGGCGACCCGCTCCTTGTCGACCCGCCAGGTGTTGACCGCGACCCCGTCGACGGTGTGCAGGACCGCCGAGCGCACCTGGACCCCGTGCGAGGCCAGCAGCCCCGCGGTCTGGCTGAACAGCCCCAGCCGGTCGCGGGCGGCGATGACCAGCTGCACGCCGCCGGGCTTGGACTCGGCCGTGACCCGCGGCCTGCCGTCCAGGGCCACGGAGCGGGCCAGGCCGAGGTCGACCAGCTGCGACACGTCGACCCGGTCGGTCTCGTCGGTCAACAGCTCCTCGGTGTGCTCGGCCAGGCTGTTGATCAGCTGCGCGCGCCAGGGTGACCAGGCGGCCGGACCGGCGGCCCGGGCGTCCGACTCGGTCAGGTGGCGCAGCAGGTTCAGCACCTCGAGCCGGCCGCCCACCGCCGCGACGAGGGCGTTCTGGGTCGCGGGATCGCCGTGGTCACGCTTGGTGGCCAGCTCGGCCAGGGTCAGGTGCTCCCGGACCAGCAGCTCGACCAGGTCGGCGTCCTCCTCGTCCAGACCCATCGCCACCACCGCGCGGCGGGCGATCGGGGCTCCCACGGCCGCGTGGTCGGCCCCGGCTCCGGGAATCTTGCCGATGTCGTGGAACAGGCAGGCGAGCAGCAGCAGGTCGGGACGCTCCACCTGGGTCAGGTGGCGCTGGGCCTCCGCGACCGTCTGCACCGAGTGTCGGTCGACGGTGTGGCGGTGGAGGGGGTTGTGCTGGGGACGGGCCCGGATCAGCTCCCACTCCGGGATCCACCGGGTGATGCAGCCGGCCAGGTCCAGTGCCTCCCAGACCGGGACCAGCTGCGGTCCGGAGGACAGGAGGTCGAGCAGCCCCTCGCGGGCCCCGTCGGGCCACGGGGTGGGCAGGGCGGGAGCGTGCAGACCGAGGTTGTCCGCGGTGACCGGGGACAGGACCAGGCCGCGCTGGGCGGCGAGCGCCCCGGCGCGCAGCCCGGTCTCGGGGTCCGAGGGCCGGGTGTGACGGCCCAGACCGACCTCCCCGGCGTGCACGATGAGACCGTGCGGGGCCTCGGTGTACTGCGGCCGACGCTCCCGCTTCACGAAGCTCAGCACCCGGCGCTCCGGCAGCACCGAGCGGGCTGCCCGGGCGGTCATGTCGACGGCGTGGCCGATCCGTCGTGCGGCCAGGCTGACGGCCTTCCGCAGGTCGTCGGGGTCGGCGTAGCCCAGGCGGGTGGCGACCTCGTCGACCTCGGGGGCCAGCAGCCGGTCGACCCCGCGGCCGGCGCTGAGGTGCAGGGCGTCCCGGACGTCGAGCAGCCGCTCGTACGGCTCCCGGACCCCCTCGTGCGGGCGGTCGGTGAGCCAGGTGGCCGCCAGCGCCCGCAGCATGGTCATGTCCCGGAAGCCGCCGCGGGCCTCCTTCAGGTCCGGCTCGAGGAGGTAGGCCGCGTCGCCGGCGAGCTTCCACCGCTCGTCCAGGGCCTTCAGGAGCTCGGGCAGCCGCTTGCGGGCGTGATGGCGCCAGGCGTCCAGCAGCGAGGACCGCGCCAGCCGGACCAGCTCCGCATCGCCGGTGACGACCCGCAGGTCGAGCAGCCCGATGCCGGCGCTGAGCTCGCGGCCGGCGACCTCGGCGCACTCGGCCGGGGTCCGGACCGAGTGGTCCAGCTTGATCCCGCTGTCCCACAGCGGATACCAGATCCGGTTGGCGAGGGCGTCGATCGCCTTCTGGTTCTTGCCGTTGTGCAGCAGGACCAGGTCGACGTCGGAGCGGGGGCCGAGCTCGCGGCGGGCGAGACTCCCGACGCAGGCGAGCGCGACCTCGGTCCGCGGGCCCTCGACCGAGCCGTACAGCTCGACCAGGGCGTCCTCGACGCAGGAGGTGAGCGAACGCCGACGATCCGGCCCTGACGTGGAAGACCACGAGGACCGGATCGCGACGTTGAGACGCTCGCTGGTGAGGTCGCGCTTCAGAGCGCGTCCAGCCCGCGCTCTCCGGTTCGTACGCGGACGATGTCGTCCACGGGAACCGACCAGACCTTGCCGTCACCGATGCGGCCGGTCCGAGCGCTCTTCACCAGGACGTCGATGATGTCGTTGACATCACCGTCGTCCACGAGCACCTCAAGTCTGAGCTTGGGAACCAGGTCGACGGTGTACTCCGCCCCCCGGTACACCTCGGTGTGACCCCGCTGACGGCCGAAGCCGCTGGCCTCGCTGACCGTCATGCCCTCGACCCCGAAGGACTCGAGTGCGGTCTTCACTTCATCCAACATGTGCGGCTTGATGATCGCAGTCACGAGCTTCATGCCGTCACCTCCTGGTCATGGTTGTGGTCGGTGTCCTCGTGGTGCGAAGCACCACTGAGGCTCATGCTGCGGAGGCTGCCCCCGAGGTTGCCGAGATCGTATCCACTCTCCGCGTGCTCCGACCCGTCGATGCCGGCCTGCTCGTCCTCCTCGGTGATGCGGAAGCCGATGGTCTTGTGCAGCAGCAGGCCGATCAGCAGGGTGAGGACGAAGCTCGTGATGAGCACGGCGCCCGCCCCGACGGCCTGGCGCCAGAGCTGGCCGACGCCACCGCCGTAGAAGAGACCGGTGCGCTCGTAGACCACCGCGGCGGGCGAGCCCGGGGCGAGCAGCAGGCCGACGGCCAGGGTGCCCCAGAGGCCGCCGATGAGGTGGACCCCGACGACGTCGAGCGAGTCGTCGTAGCCGAACCTGTACTTCAGGCTGATGGCCATGGAGCAGAGCACGCCCGCGACGAGGCCGATGAAGATGGCGCCGATGGGGGAGACCGAGGAGCACGAGGGAGTGATCGCGACCAGACCGGCGACGACGCCGGAGGCGGCCCCCAGCGAGGTGGCGTGCCCGTCGCGGAGACGCTCGGTGATCAGCCAGGCGAGCGAGGCCGCGGCGGTGGCGACCAGGGTGTTGACCCAGACGACCGAGGCGGTGTTGCCGGCGGTCAGGGCGGATCCGGCGTTGAAGCCGAACCAGCCGAACCACAGCAGACCGGCGCCGACCATGACCAGGGTCAGGTTGTGCGGACGCATCGGGTCACGCTTCCACCCGACCCGCTTGCCCAGCACCAGGGCGAGGGCCAGACCGGCGACACCGGCGTTGATGTGGACGGCGGTCCCACCGGCGAAGTCGATCGCGCCGAGGGTGTTGGCGATCCAGCCGCCGACGTGGGCGTCGAGGCTGAAGTCGAAGACCCAGTGGGCGATGGGGAAATAGACGACCGTGGCCCAGATGACGGTGAAGATCATCCAGGTGCTGAACTTGGCGCGGTCGGCGATCGCACCCGAGA
>JAOPXW010000357.1 GCA_025964935.1 Friedmanniella sp.
CGGTCCTGCGTGGCGGCCCAGGAAGCCAGCAGGGTGAGGGCTTCGGCGGTGGTGGAGCCGGGCTCGGCGGCGTAGATCGTCATGCTCAGACCGGGCTCGGCCCGGAGGTCGGAGCTGAGATAGCTGAGGGTGAGGTCGCCGACCACGGGGTGGTGGAACTGCTTGACCCCGGCGCCGTGCGTGCGGACGTCGTGGGCGCCCCAGCGGCGGCGGAAGTCCTCGCTGCGGGTGCACAGCTCGCCCACGAGGTCGTGCAGGTCCTTGTCGTGTGGGTCCTGACCGGCAGCCGTGCGCAGGTTGGCCACGGACATGTCGGCGGCCAGGTCCCAGTCGGGGAAGAAGCGCCGGGCGGCGGAGTCCAGAAAGGTGTACCGGGCGAAGTTCGGCGGCCGGGTGGGGTCGGCGTAGAGGTCCGCGTAGAGCGCGCGCCCCAGCAGGTTGGCCGCGAGCAGGTCGGAGCGATCGTTGCCGATGATCGCGGGCCCGGCCGTGACGGCGTCCAGGGTCCACTGCAGGCTCGGCTTGACCGCCCGGGACGAGGAGCCCGTACGGCGCGGGCGCATCGCGGCGATGGTGCCGTCGGCGGCCTGGGCCAGGTGGAACAGGTGCCGCCGTTCGGCGTCGTCGAGCCGGAGGGCGCGGGCCAGGGCGTCGAGGACGCCCGCCGAGGCCCCGCCGAGCGACCCGCGCTCGAGCTTGGCGTAGTACTCCACGCTGACCCCGGCGAGGGCGGCGACCTCGCTGCGACGGAGGCCGGGGACCCGGCGCGGCCCGAACGGGGACATCCCCGCCTGCTCGGGGGTGATCCTGGCCCGACGCGAGGTCAGGAAGTCGCGGATCACGGCGCGGTTGTCCATGCCGTCGAGCCTAGAACGGCCGTCGCTCGTGAGCGATGCCCTGGGAGTACACCCATCGGCAGGGAGTCCGTCCCCACCCTGCCCGCTCGAGCCCCCCGGCGGGCCGGGCCAGTCCGGCCGTCGCCCGGGCCAGCCCCGAGCGGGCCCATGGCAGGCTGGGGCCATGACAACTTCCTCTGCCGTCGTCGTCGTGACCGGTGCGAACGGACTGGTCGGGGCCCGGGTCTGCGCGGCGCTGGTCGAGCGGGGCGCGACCGTCCGTGCCGTCGTACGCCGCCCAGGGACGGCGCCGGCGCTGGCCGGGCTCAGCGAGCAGGTCGGCGACTTCGCCGACCCCGCCTTCGCGGCGACCCTCGTCGAGGGTGCTGACGCCGTGGTGACGACGGTGCACCCGATGGGCTCGGACCGCGCAACGCAGGAGAGCGTCGCCGTCGAGGGGACGGCGCGGCTGGCCCAGGCGGCCCGGGACGCCGGCGTGCCGACGTTCGTGCACGTCTCGACCTGCGCCGTCTACGACCGCAGCCCCGGCACGGGCGACGTGGACGAGACGTCAGCGCTGGTGGACGACGAGGCGGACGTCTACGCCACCACCAAACGCGACGCCGACGCGGCCCTGGCCGAGGTCGACGGCCTCACCCGGGTGCTGGTCCGGCCGCCGGCCATCCTCGGGGCGGGCGACACCTCGGTGTGGAACACCTTGCGCCCGGCGGAGATCCGCGACGACGAGGCGGCACGGCGGACCAATCCCGAGCGCAGCTTCGCGTGGGTCCACGTCGACGACCTCGCCGCCCTGGTGGCCGACCTCGCCACGGGCCGGGTGGCCCCGGCGGCTGCGGTGGAGACGGGGCCGGTCGAGGGCGCCTGCACCGCGGTGAACGTGGCCGGGGAGCCGGCGACGACGCGGGACTACATCGGGACCGTGACGAAGGCCCTGGGCCTGGAGCCTCTCTGGGACGAGGGGCTGCCGGCCTGGACCGGCCAGATCTCCTGCGACCGGGCGCGGGGCTGGGGCTGGACCCCGACCGTCAGCCTGGACCAGGCCCTCGCCGAGCTGCGCGACGGGCTGCGCGCCTGACCCAGCGGCACCCGGCGTTCGGCGCCGGTCAGAGCAGCTCGACTCGGTCCCGGTAGGGATCCAGCAGGGCGTCGGCCGGGTCCAGCTCGGTCACGATGAGGTCGATCTCGTCGATGGCCACCGAGCGGACGGCGGAGCGCTGACCCAGCTTGGTCGAGTCCACCGCCAGCACGCTGTACTGGCCGGAGCGCAGCAGTGCGCGCTTCATCTCGACCTCCTCGACGTTGGGCTCCATCGTCCCCACTTCGGGGTCGAGCGCCATCGTCGAGAGCAGGCAGCAGGAGACGGAGAAGCTGTCGATGGTCCGCTGGGCGACCGGACCCAGGAGACTCCCGGTGCGCGGGTCGAGCTCCCCGCCGGAGAGGTAGGCCCGGACGTGGCTGCGCGACTGCAGGGCCTGGAACGCCGGGATGCCGTAGGTCACCACCAGCAGGTCTGCGACCGGCTCCAGCTCCTCGACGAACCGGAACAGGGTGGTGGACCCGTCGACGGCCACCGACTCGTGCTGCACGATCACGGTCCCGAGCTTCTCGGCGATCCGCCGCTTGGCCGAGAGGGCCCGCGACTGGCGTACGGCGAACTCCTGGATGCCGACCGGCACCGCACCGCCCCGGACGAGGCGGGCCAGGCCCTCGCGCTCCAGCCCCCGCAGGTCCCGCCGGATCGTCATCGGGCTGACGTCGAGCTGGTCGGCGGAGCCGGCGATGTCGACCCGTCCCAGGTCGCGCAGCAGGTCCAGCAGCGCCTGACGCCGCTCCTCCGCCGCCAACGAGCCGTCCAAGCTCATGTCCAGCCTCTCCGCTCGATGGTCGGACCTGTGGGTCAACCCTAGACCGACGCCGCCCCCGGGAGAGGCGCCGGGCGTCATGTTATGGTCAATTAACACGAAGTAACAACACCGAGCAGGGCTGACGAAAGGGAAGCTGATGGCCGCGCGTCGTCTGGACCGCAAGCTGGAGAACATCGCCGCGGGGCGCTACACCCCCGACGACTTCGCCATCGCCGACGCCAAGGACGGCGACATGGCCTTCGGTCTCACTGCGCCGGGTCCGCGGCCGGGGTCACCCGGCCTGTTCCGCAGCCGCCAGGACTACCTGGACGACATGCGGGCCCAGGTCGCCCAGGGTGACCTGGACATCCTGCTCTGCTCGGCCAGCAACGGTGAGGTGCTGACCGACGACGGCTCGCTCGGCTCCGAGGTCACCCTGGCGGTCCGCGCCAACGACACCACCGACATCTGGAACCAGCGGGGCGGCAGCTACCCGACGTCCAAGGCCCGCCCGTTCCGGACGGTCAACCTGGAGGCCATCCAGCCCTTCTGCGACCTGGTGCTGTACGCGGTCACCTTCAACCACGACCTGGACCACGACCTGGCCGCCGTGCAGGCGTACGGGGAGTTCCGTCGGGAGGCGGCCGCGCTCGGCATCCGGCACTTCCTGGAGGTCTTCAACCCCAACGCACCCCAGGGCCTGGCGCCCGAGCAGGTCGGCGCCTTCGTCAACGACTCCATCACCCGCACCCTGGCCGGGGTCACCCAGTCCGAGCGGCCGCTGTTCCTGAAGCTGGCCTACAACGGCGGTGCCGCGTTGGCCGAGCTGGTCCAGGCCGACTCGTCCCTGGTCGTCGGCGTGCTCGGGGGTGGCGCCGGGACGACACGCGACACCTTCGAGCTGCTGGCCCGGAGCGAGGCCCACGGCGCCCGGGTGGCGCTGTTCGGCCGCAAGATCCAGCGTGCCGACTCCCAGCTCCGGCTGGTCTCGCTGATGCCGAAGGTGCTGCGCGGCGACCTGACCCCCGCCGACGCCGTACGCGCCTACCATGAGGCCCTGGCCGAGGATGGGGTCGTCGCGACCCGCTCGCTGGAGGCCGACCTGGAGGTGACCGACCCGGTGCTGACCGCCGAATGAGTGCGCAGCCGCGGGCGGGAGTGCTCTGTGCCGGGACGGTGCTGATCGACGTCGCCAAGATCATCGACCTGTATCCCGCCCCGGAGCACGTCGCCATGGTCGGTGAGGTCAGTGACAGCACCGGCGGTCCCGGCCTCAACATGGCCATCGACCTCAGGCTGCTGGGAGCCGACTTCCCGGTCAGCGTGCTGGGGGCGGTCGGCGACGACGCGCACGGTGCGCTGATCCGCGCCGAGTGCGCCCGACTGGGACTGGACACCACCGCTCTGGTCACCATGCCGGACCTGCCCACCTCCAGCACCGACGTGATGATCGAGCGGGAGGGTGGCCGCCGGACCTTCTTCCACAGCCAGGGCGCGAACGGGCGGCTGGACTTCGCCGCGTGGGACCTGGCCGCCTCCCCGGCCAAGATCCTGCACGCGGGCTCGCCAGGGCTGCACGCCCGGATGGACGGCCCCCCGGACGGGGGCGAGGGCACCGGCAACGGCTGGTCGGCGCTCTTCGCGGCCGGTCAGGCGGCGGGGCTTTACACCAACCTGGAGCTGGTCAGCGTGCCGGCGGAGCGGATGCGGGCCTGGGCCCTGCCGTGCCTGCCGCACCTGGACAGCATCGTGGTCAACGAGCTGGAGGCGGCGGCCCTGCTGAACGTCCCCGCTCCCGACGCCGCGCTGGACGGCCCAGTCGACTGGGACGGGTTGGAGGCGCTGGCCCGGGGGCTGCTCGACGCCGGGGTGTCCCGGCTGGTGGTGCTGCACTTCCCGGCCGGGTCCGTGGCCGCCGAGCCGGGCGGTCGGACCTGGCGGCAGGGCAGCGTCCGGGTCCCGCGTACGGCGGTCCGTAACACCACCGGCGCCGGCGACGCCTTCGCCGCAGGCGTCCTGCTCGGCACCCACCAGGAGTGGCCGGTGCAGGAACGCCTCCGGCTCGGGGTGGCCGCCGCCGCCGGGTGCATCCGCAGCCCGGAGACCTCCGGCGGGATCGTCGCCGCCGAGGTCTGCCTGGCCGAGGCCGACCAGCTGGGCTACCGGGTGACCGCGGGCTGAGCCCGCCGGCCCGGGGGTACTCGACCCGACCGTCCCGGGCCCACCCGGGTCGGGTCACGGGTCGGGGGTGTCGTTCGGCCCTGTCGCGTCGCCTGCGCCATGGCTGAGGCTGGAGGTCACGACACCCCAGGAGACCCGCAGCCATGACCCTCGCCGATGCCAGTCCCCGCCCCGCCTCCCCGCCACCTCCGCCACCGCCGGCGACGACCAGGACCTCGCACGTCGTCCTGGTCGTGCTGGGAGCACTGCTCATCGCCGTCGGTCTCGCGTTGACCGGGGCGGCGGCTCCGCTGGGAGCTGCGCTGGTCCAGCAGCGCGGCGGAGGTTTCGTCACCTCGCCCACCGAGCGCTACCAGGTGGAGTCGTACGCCATCACCTCCGAGCAGCTCGACGTCGTCCTCGAAGGCGGGCTGGCTGCCCCCAATCGGGCACCGGCCGCCACCGTCACGCTGACCGCGACGTCCGCCACCCCGGGGCGCGACGTCTTCGTCGGTGTCGGGCCCCAGGCCGACGTGGCCCGCTACCTGACCGACGTCAACCACTCCGAGCTGGGCCAGCTCAGGTTCAACCCGTTCCAGCCCAGCTATGTGGAGCGAGCCGGCACCAGCGCGCCCGCCGCACCCTCCGCGCAGGACTTCTGGGTCGTCTCGGCCCAGGGCCCGGGCCAGCAGCGGATCGAGTCCGACGTCCGCAGCGGCAACTGGTCGGTGGTCGTCATGAACGCCGACGGCAGCCGCCCGGTCGCGGTCGATCTCGCCGCCGGTGTGCGGTCCCGCTTCCTCGCCCCGGTCACCTGGACCACCCTGGTGGCCGGTCTCCTCCTGCTGGCCGTCGGCATTCCCATGGTCATCAGCGGCGCCTCCGGTCTGGGCCGCTCCGTCCGCCCCACCGCGGCCGGCGCTGCGGCAGCGAGCCTCGGCGGCTCCGCCCCGCCCGTGCGGCCGGTGAGCCCGCCCGACCGTCCCGCGTCGTACCCCGCCCGCCTCACCGGTGAGCTGGACCCGCAGCTGTCCCGGTGGAAGTGGCTCGTGAAGTGGTTCCTGGCCATCCCGCACTACGTGGTGCTGTTCTTCCTGGGCATCGCGATGGTCGTCACCACGATCACGGCGGGGGTGATGATCCTCTTCACTGGTCGCTACCCGCACTCGCTGTTCCACTTCAATGTGGGCGTCATCCGGTGGGGCTGGCGGGTCACCTTCTACACCTCCGTCCTGGGCACCGACCGCTACCCGCCGTTCACCCTGTCCCGGACCGACTACCCCGCCGACTTCGAGGTCGACTACCCGGAGCAGCTGTCGCGCGGTCTCGTCCTGGTCAAGAGCTGGCTGCTGGCCATCCCTCATCTGCTCATCGTCGGGCTGGTGTCGGCCGACCTCACTTCGATGTGGGCCACCCGA
>JAOPXW010000366.1 GCA_025964935.1 Friedmanniella sp.
AGGCGATCTTGCCGATCCGCGGAAAGATCTTGAACGTCGAGAAGGCCCGCATCGACCGGATCATGCAGAACAACGAGGTCCAGGCGATCATCTCCGCGCTCGGCACCGGGGTCCACGAGGACTTCGACATCGCCAAGCTGCGGTATCACAAGATCGTCATGATGGCCGACGCCGACGTCGACGGCGCCCACATCCGGACCCTGCTGCTGACCCTGATGTTCCGCTTCATGCGGCCGCTGATCGAGGCCGGCCACGTCTTCCTGGCCCAGCCGCCACTGTTCCGGATCGGCTGGAGCAACGCTCCCGACGAGCTGGCCTACTCCGACGCCGAACGGGACGCGCTGCTGCGGGTCGGGGCCGACGAGGGCAAGCGGCTGCCCAGGGAGAACGCCATCCAGCGCTACAAGGGCCTGGGCGAGATGAACCCCGACCAGCTCTGGACCACCACGATGGACCCCGACAGCCGGGTGCTGCTCCAGGTCACCCTGGATGACGCCGCCCGCGCCGACGAGATGTTCTCGATCCTGATGGGCGAGGACGTCGAGCTCCGTCGGAACTTCATCCAGCGCAACGCCAAAGATGTCCGGTTCCTTGATATCTAAGCCTGGTTGTTCGCGCTCGGCGGCGGCCTTTAGCTCCGGTCTTCCTCCTCGTTCGGGACGGACGAAAGGCGTGTCCGCCCCTCTCTCGTCGTCCAGACAGGACCGGGCCACCGCCTACCCGACGCTCACAACCCTTGGTCCCCGTAGGAGTAACGCATGAGTCAGACCCCGCCCGAGGGACCTGTGACGGACCGCCGGGAGCCGGTGGACCTGCAGGACGAGATCCAGAAGTCCTACCTCGACTACGCGATGAGCGTGATCGTGGGTCGGGCGCTGCCGGACGTCCGTGACGGTCTCAAGCCGGTCCACCGCCGGATCCTCTACGCCATGTACGACGGCGGCTACCGGCCCGACCGCGGCTGGAACAAGTGCGCCCGCGTCGTCGGTGAGGTGATGGGGCAGTACCACCCGCACGGGGACAGCGCGATCTACGACACCCTCGTGCGCCTGGCTCAGCCCTGGGTGATGCGCTACCCGCTGGTCGCCGGTCAGGGCAACTTCGGCTCGCCGGGCAACGACCCGGCCGCCGCGATGCGCTACACCGAGTGCAAGATGGCGCCGCTGGCCATGGAGATGGTCCGCGACATCACCGAGAACACGGTGAACTTCAAGCCCAACTACGACGGCAAGGCCTCCGAGCCCGTCGTGCTGCCGGCGCGCTTCCCGAACCTGCTGGTCAACGGCTCGACCGGGATCGCGGTCGGGATGGCCACCAACATCCCCACCCACAACCTGCGTGAGGTCGCCGCTGCGGTGCAGTGGTCGCTGGAGCACCCCGAGGCGGCCCCCGAGGAGCTGCTCGAAGCGGCGATGGAGCGGGTCAAGGGCCCGGACTTCCCCAACGGCGCCCTGATCGTGGGCCGGCAGGGGATCGAGGACGCCTACCGTACGGGCCGGGGCTCGGTCGTGATGCGGGCCGTGGTCGAGCTGGAGGAGGAGAAGTCCGGACGGACCCTCCTGGTCGTCACCCAGCTGCCGCACATGGTCAACCCCGACAACCTGGCTCTCAAGATCGCCGAGCTGGTCAACGGCGGCAAGCTCAGCGGCATCGCCGACATCCGCGACGACTCGTCCGCACGTACCGGGCAGCGCCTGGTGATCCTGCTGAAGCGGGACGCCCAGCCGCGCGTGGTGATGAACAACCTGTACAAGCACACCCAGCTGCAGGACACCTTCGGCTGCAACATGCTGGCCCTGGTCGACGACGTCCCCCGGACGCTGCGGCTGGACCAGTTCATCTCCTACTGGATCGCCCACCAGATCGAGGTCATCCAGCGCCGGACGCAGTACCGGCTCGACGACGCCCAGGCCCGGGCCCACATCTACCGCGGACTGGTCAAGGCCCTCGACGCCCTCGACGAGGTCATCGCCCTGATCCGGCGCAGCAGCAGCACCGAGGAGGCCCGGGAGGGCCTCAAGGGCCTGCTGGACATCGACGACCTGCAGGCGACCGCGATCCTCGACATGCAGCTGCGGCGCCTGGCGGCGTTGGAGCGGCAGCGGATCATCGACCAGCTGGCCGAGTACGAGCGAATCATCGCCGACCTCCAGGACATCCTGGACCGGCCCGAGCGGCAGCGCACGATCATCAGCGACGAGCTCGGCGAGATCGTCGACAAGTACGGCGACGAGCGACGGACCGAGATCATCTCGGCCGATGGGGACCTGTCCAACGAGGACCTGATCCCCGACTCCGACGTGGTGGTCACCATCACCCGGGGCGGCTACGCGAAGCGGACCAACACCGACCTCTACCGCGTGCAGAAGCGCGGCGGCCGCGGCGTACGGGGGGCGAGCCTGCGGACCGACGACGAGGTCGACCAGCTGTTCGCGACCACCAACCACCACTGGATCCTGTTCTTCACCAACCGGGGCCGGGTCTACCGGGCCAAGGCGTGGCAGCTGCCGGAGGCGGGACGCGACGCCCGCGGTGGGCACGTCGCCGGGCTGCTGTCCTTCCTGCCCGACGAGGAGATCGCCCAGGTGCTGGCGGTCCGCGACTACGCCGCGGCGGACTACC
Organism: Friedmanniella sp.; assembly: GCA_025964935.1. Taxonomy (GTDB): domain Bacteria; phylum Actinomycetota; class Actinomycetes; order Propionibacteriales; family Propionibacteriaceae; genus Microlunatus. Next base: position 2,623 of record JAOPXW010000366.1, read on the forward strand.
TGCTGCTGGCGACCCGGCGCGGGCTGGTCAAGAAGAGCGCACTGGCCCAGTACGACTCACCCCGGCAGGCCGGCATCATCGCCATCAACTTCCGCGACGACGACGACGAGCTGATCGGCGCCCAGCTGTGCACCTCCGAGGACGAGGTCCTGCTGATCTCGCGCAAGGGGCAGTCCATCCGCTTCCCCTCCGACGACTCCGAGCTGCGGCCGATGGGTCGGGCCACCTCGGGGGTCACCGGGATGAAGTTCCGCGAGGGCGACGACCTGCTGTCGATGTCGGTCATCCCCGCCGGGACCTCGCAGGAGGAGAACTACGTCTTCACCGTGACCGACGGCGGCTTCGCCAAGCGGACCGCGGTGGCGGAGTACCGCCAGCAGGGTCGCGGCGGCTACGGCATCAAGGCCATGAAGCTGAACGAGGACCGCGGCTCCCTGGTCGGAGGTCTGGTCGTGACCGAGAAGGACGAGGTCATCGCGATCAAGGCCAGCGGCCAGGTCACCCGCAGCGCGGTGTCGGAGGTCCCGGTCAAGGGCCGTGACACCATGGGGGTGAAGTTCGTCGGGGTGCGCGACAACGACTCTGTCGTGGTCATCGCGATCAACCCCGAGACAAGTGCACAAGCGGCTGAGCTCGGCGAGCAGGACCCGGCAACGGGTGAGGACGTGGCGGCGATGTCGGCCGAGGACGCGGTCGACGGCTCGTCCGCGACCGAATCGTCGAGTGACCCCGCAACCACAGGTAGCGTGGCCGATGGCACCGACCACCTCGGTGACGGGGTCCAGGAGGAAGACAGTGAGTAGAGGCACACCGGGCTCGAGCCCCACGGGCCAGTCATCGTCGGGGCAGGCGTCGGACGGCAACGGGTCCGGCCCGCAGCGGCCGGCGGACAAGTCCTCCGACGAGTCGGTCACCGACACCGTGATCGGGGGTCGCGGCTCCGCCATCGGCAGCAGCCTGCGCGACAGCGCTCCTCGCGAGGCGGCTGGCCCTGTCAGCACTTCGCGTGAGAATGCTCAAGCCGGTTCCCAGCCGACCAGCGGGGCGGTACGGCCGGCGAGCCAGCCGCCCCGCGCACCGGGCCAGAACCCGTCGGCACCGGTCGCGCGGCCCGCCACGGCTCCGCCGAACGGGTCGATCCCGGCCCGGCCGGTTCCTCCGACCACCTCTGCTCCGCAGAGCGGCTCGAGCGGAACGGCGAACCGCGCTCCGGCTCCTCCGAGCTCGGGACCAGCTCCTGCGAAGGCGGCTCCTGCGAAGCCGGCCCCGGCACCGGTGAAGTCGGCGGTGGCCCCGGCCATGGCGGCTGAGGCAGGATCTGACCACCCTGACGCCGAGGACACCTCCAAGCTGTCGCCG
>JAOPXW010000378.1 GCA_025964935.1 Friedmanniella sp.
TGCTGGTGGCCCGGACCGGGCAGGGGCCGGACTGGCGTCGGCTGCTGCGCCGGGACCGTGCCGCCCGCGGAACCTCCCCGGGCGAGGACGGCTGAGCCCCGACCCGACCCCGGTCGCTCCGGCCGGAAGCGCTCATCCGCTACGGCCGCCGGCCCCGCACCAGAGCCCGCAGCTCGATCCGGGCCTGACCCCGCCGGTCCACCGGAACCGGCCGACCGAGCCGGCGCACCAGCTCCGCCGGGTCCTGCCCCCGCTGCACCTCGACCCGGGGATAGGCGTACGGGTCGTCGGGGTCTGACCCCTGGGCCACGGCGAACGCCACCCGGTAGCCGGCCTGGCGCGCGAGCCGACGGACCTGGCGGGAGTGGCTCCCGTGCGGGTAGGCGAAGAGCTGCGGGTCGGGCAGCCCGAGGGTGGCGAAGTCCTGCCGCGCGCCGGCCAGCTCGGCCACCCGCTGCTCGGGGCCGACGTCGGCCAGGTGCGCGTGGCTCCGGGAGTGCGAGCCGAGACTCACGCGGTCAGCCGCCAGGGCCCGGAGCCCCTCGGCGTCCAGCAGCGGCAGCGGACGGGCCCCCTGGGCCACGTCCCAGGCGTTCACGTCCCCGACGTGCCCGGTGACGACGAAGACGACCGCGGGAGCCGAGAAGCGTCGCAGCACCGGCAGGGCACCCCAGACGAAGCTCGCGTAGCCGTCGTCGAAGGTCAGCAGGACCGACGGCTGGTCGTCCCCGTCCGGGTCCGCCGCCCGGGTGCAGAACTGCTCCGGGTCCAGGAACGCGTAACCGGCCGCGTGCAGGGCCTCGACCTGGGCCGCGAACTCGGCCGGGGTGACGGCGTAGCGGCCCGTCACCGGGTCGTCCACATCCTCGATCGCGTGGTAGGCCAGCACGGCGGGGCGGCGCCGGAAGCGGGCCGCGCCCTGCTCCGCGAGCTGGCCGCGCCAGTAGGCGACGTCGCGCAGCTGACGCAGGCCGGTCTGGGTCAGCCAGTCCGCCCGACCGGCGTCGGCCCGGTCGAGGAGGACCCGGGACGCCGCCGACTCCAGCGGGCCGGCCCCGCGGCGGGCCAGCCGACGCAGCACCCGGCCGGGGACGGTGTGACCACCGTGGGCTCGGAACAGCCCCTCGGTCAGCTCGGGGTGCTTGCCGGTCAGCAGCACGTCGGCGCGCCCACCCTGCCCCCACTGCCGTACGAGCTGGCGGGGGGTGACCACGTAGCGCTGGTGGGAGATCGCGTCGGGCGCCGCCTCGACCCGGGATCCGCTCCGCAGCAGCCGGTAGAGGAAGTCGGTGTCCTCAGCCCCGAACGTGCCGCCCTCGTTCAGCCGGGCGTCGAACCCGCCCAGGTCGGCGAAGGCGCCCGCCCGTACCGACAGCTGCCCGGTCAGCAGGTCCGACACCTCCAGCGGGCGGTCCCGCTGCTGGATGCGGGCCAGCCGGGTGTCGGCCCACCTCTGCACCCCGGGGGTCAGCACGGTCGGGGGCGAGTCGGGGTGCAGGGGCATGTGCCCGACCACGGCGTCGGCCCCCGCGGCCAGCGCCCGGTCGTGCTCGATCAGCAGCCGGGGGTCGGCCGCCATGTCGTCGTCGAGGAAGAGCAGGTAGTCCCCCCGGGCCGCAGCCGCACCGCGGTTGCGGGCGGCGGCCGCGCCGGAGTTGGGCTGGTAGAGGACCCGGGTCGGGAACGGCAGGGCCACCTCCCGGGCGGCCTCGACACTGCCGTCCTGCGACCCGTCCACGACCACGACGACCTCGACCGGCCAAGGAGCTTCCAGCCGCCCGAGGTCGTGCAGCGTCTGGAGCAGCACCTCGCGGCGGTTGAAGGTCGGGATGACGATGCTGAACCGCGGGGTCGGCGGCAAGGCTTCGCCGCTGCTGCCGTCCGGGGTCGCGCTCGGGTTTCCTGGCACTGCCCCAGTTTCGACCATCGGCGGGGGTTGCGGGCGAGAAGCGGGCGACCCGGTCCCGGCGGCGCCGACGGGTGCCGGGTCCGACCCCGGGGGAGCATCCCGGGAAGCACGAGCGGAACCCGGAGAACGCACCACCGCCCCGGGGACCGACCTGGGTCGGTCCGCCGGGGCGGGCGGGGTGCTGGTCTATGGGCCTGGGGTCAGGCGGTCTGCTCGGCCAGCGACTGGTCGCGACCGGCCTCGATCAGGTCGGTGCGCGGGTGCAGGTAGTTCCGCAGGTCGCTCAGGTTGGTCACGGCGGGACGACGACGGGCCGCGCGGGCCCGCCGGAACTCGGCCATGATCGTGCGCAGCACGCGGAAGCCGTCGGAGAAGGTCCGCAGGTTGCTCTCGCCGTGGATGCGGGACAGCTCGACACTGCCGACCTCGGTGATGGCGACCTGGGCGGCAGCCATCCGGCAGTTGATGACGGTCTCGATCTCGAAGCCGTCGCCCCACAGCATGCCCGACTCGGGCGCCGGCAGGTCCAGGGCCGGCAGGTCCAGCACCGGGACCAGGTCGCGCCAGAAGGCGTTGTAGCCGTAGCACAGGTCGCTGAACCGGGTCCGGAACGCGGTGTTGGCGACCAGGTTCAGACCGTGGTTGCCGGCGGTCCGCAGGCGGGTGATGTCCTCGCTGCCGCCACCCAGCGCGAAGCGGGAGCCCTTGGCGAAGTCGGCACCGGCGACGAGTGCGTCGACGAAGGCCGGGATCTCGGCCGGGTCGGCCGAGCCGTCGGCGTCGAACATGACGATGATGTCGCCGGACGCGGCGAGGAAGCCGGCGGCCAGGGCGTTGCCCTTGCCCTTCCGGGTCTGACGGACGACGAGGATCTCCGGCAGCACCTCACGGGCGGCCTCGACCGAGCCGTCGACGGAGTTGCCGTCGACCAGGATGACCTCGTGCACGTCGGGCAGCTGCGGCAGGACCTCACGCAGATTGGCGGCTTCGTTCTTCACCGGCACCACGATCGAGATGGTGGGCGCAGCGGTATTACGTCGAATCATGACTAGTCTCCCCCGAGAACTTGCGTACAGCGGGGGCACCTGACTCAAGAAAATCCTTCGTCGGATCCGGTGTCCAACCCCCACTGACACCGTTGTGCCTACTCTAACCAACGAAAAACGGGCCATCAGCCCGTTTAGTGCGCTGGGCGGAGACCTTCATCACACGTTATTGAATTCTTAACCCAACGTAGATGCGGGTCTCGTGGTACCTCTCCACGCTCAGGTACGGCGTCCCGTGACCGCCCAGTGCCGGATGTGGTCTATCCGCTCCTGGAGCTCCTCGGCGCTGGCGATCGCCGTCGGCGGACCCCCACAGGCCGTTCTCAGTTCGGCGTGGATGACGCCGTGGGGCGCGCTCGTGCGGTGGTGCCAGGCGGCGACCAGGCCGTTCAGCTCCTTGCGGAGCGTCCGCAGCTCCTCGTGCGTGCTCCGGACGTGCGGCTGCGGGGTCCGGGCCTGATGGTCGGCCTGGTGCCGGCGGAGCAGGTCCTTGACCTGCTCCGGCTCCAGCAGCCCGGGCAGCCCCAGGTAGTCCAGCTCCTCGGCACTGCCGGACTGGGCCGTCAGCCCGAACTCGCCGCCGTCGAACACGACCCGGTCGAAGTCGGCCTCACTGCCGAGGGCGGTGAAGATGCCCTCGGGCAGGTCCGCCTCGGTCTCGGTGCGCTCCGCCGCCACGAGCAGGTCCGCCTCGTCGGGCTCGCTCGGGGGCTTGAGCGCGTGGTCGCGGACCCGCTCCATCTCGGAGGCGTAGAGCAGCAGCCCGGGGACGCTGGGCACGAACACCGAGGCCGTCTCCCCCTTGTGCCGGGCCCGGACGAAGCGGCCCACGGCCTGGGCGAAGAACAGCGGGGTCGCGGTGGAGGTCGCGTACACCCCCACCGCCAGCCGCGGGACGTCCACGCCCTCGGAGACCATCCGGACCGCCACCATCCAGCGGGCGTCGCCCTCCGCGAACGCGGTGATCTTCCTGCTCGACTGCGGCTCGTCGCTCAGCACCAGCACCGGCTTCTTGCCGGTCAGGGAGGCCAGGGTGTCCGCGTACGCCCGGGCCGAGGTCTGGTCGGTGGCGATGACAAGGCCTCCGGCGTCGGGGACGTGGCTGCGCA
>JAOPXW010000380.1 GCA_025964935.1 Friedmanniella sp.
GTCGAGCAGACGCCTAGTCGCCCCGGCTCCGCCCCGGTGCGTCGGTCTCGGAGGGCTCGGTCTGCCGGTCGGGGGCCTGCTGGTTGAGCACGATGGACACCACCTGGTGGAGCTCGGGGGTCAGGTCCTGCTCGGGGACCGTGACCTCCCAGTCGCCTCACTTCACGTTGTAGACGAACCGGTCCGGGTGCGTCTCGCCCGCCACCAGCTGCGCGGGGTCGACCTGGCTGAGCAGGTCGCGTACCTGCGGTCCGGCCGCGTCGGTGTCGAGATCCAGCGCTCCGGTCCGGGTCAGGCCGGCGAAGCCGCCGCTGCGGCTGACCGCGACCGTGCCGGTGGGCACCACCGGCACCGGGCCGGGAGCGACCGGACCACCCAGCACCCCCACCGTCGTCCAGGCGTCCTCGACGGCACGGGCCACCGTCGGGTCGTCGGGGAACAGGCGGCCGGCGGCCAGTGCGGCCGCCCGGGCGAAGGCGGCGAAGTCGGTGTCGGAGCCGACGTCGGGCCCGGTGAGGGCGGCGTACCAGATCTGGCCGGCGCGGCCCCAGCTCTGACCGCCCAGGGCGGTCGCCGCCAGCGCGAACGCCCGGTTGGGGATGCCGGAGTTCAGGTGCACTCCGCCGTTGTCGTCGTTGGTCGTGACGTAGTCCGACATCGACCCCACCTGCGGATCCTTCCCCAGCCGGGGGTCGTCGTAGGCGGTGCCGGGCTCGGCCATCGAGCGCAGGGCGCGCGCGGCCACTCCGGGCAGGAAAAGCCCCTCACCGATCAGCCAGTCCGCCTGGTCGGCCGTCTGTCCGAGCACGCGCTGCTTCGACATCGAGGCGAAGACGTCGCTCATGCTCTCGTTCAGGGCCCCCGACTGACCCTGGTAGGTGAAGCCGGCGGTGAACTGGGTCACGCCGTGGGCGAACTCGTGCGCCAGCACGTCCCGCGGCTTGGTGAAACGATCGAAGATCTCGCCGTCCCCGTCCCCGAAGACCAGCTGGGACCCGTCCCAGAACGCGTTGTCGTAGGCCCGCCCGTAGTGGACGGTGAGGGTCAGCCCGGTGCCGCGGTCGTCGACCGAGCGCCGGTGGAAGACCTCGGCGAACAGGGCCAGCACCTCACCGGCGTAGTCGTACGCCTCGTCGACCGCCGGGTCCTGGGTGGCGCTCGCACCGTCCCCCCGTACGAGGGTCCCGGGCAAGGTCTCGGAGTGGCGGGCGTCATACACGGCGCGGCTGGTGGCGGTGCCCTCGGTCACGGCGGGGAGGACGCCGGGAGCAGCCTCGCGGAGCGCGCGGAAGCGCTCGTCCAGACCCAGGGTGGACTGGGCCAGCGCCATCCCACGGCGGTCCGCCCGCTCCTCCAGGGCTCGGACCAGGTAGGGCGGGACAAATTGACACGTCATTTGCACTCCCGAGAACAATTATTCTTTGGGGCCTGATTATACGCTGGGTGGTACTCCTGGCCAGGGTCGGCTAGTGAGTTCGAGAGGGGGATTTGCCTCGATAACGGGTACGAACCGGGCATTCGGCGCGTATTTGCGGTGGAATACCTGACGCAGGTCCTTGACTAGTGTCACTGTGAGGTTCAGTCTGGTCCTTGAGGCAGTACGACGGGGGTCCTCAGCTCGGGTGAGCTTGGGTCTCCGGCTCTGTGTCGAGGGTCGAGGAACGAACGCCATCATGTGACGGTTCTCCTGCGGGAGGGCGACGCTGGGACCACGGGGGCCCCGGGATGAGGGCGACCGGGGTGCGTACCCGTAGACGCGTTTGGTTCGCTGGTCCAGCGCCTAACGCGATTTTGTCATGTCCGCTTTAGGACATGTCCTATTGTTGCTGCCCACTGAGACTGCCGACGTCCGTGATGAGTGCATAGATTCACCCTTGAAACGTCAGGGCTCCGCAGCCAACTACTCTCGGCCGCGGGCGAAACGAAGGGTAAATCTCATGTCCTCCTCGGTCTTCACTCACGTTGTTCGTCTCTGTGGTGCAGCTGCTGTCTCGGCACTCGCCCTCGGTGGTCTGGCGGCCACCCCGGCGCAGGCTGCTCACAATCTGACGATCACCACCGCGCACAACCTGGTCGCCCCGGCGGCGCACAACCTGGCCGTGATGAAGGCCCACAACCTGGTCGCCCCGGCCGCGCACAACCTGGCGGTGACCAAGGCCCACAACCTGGCGGTGACGAAGGACCACAACCTGGCGGTGACGAAGGCCCACAACCTGGCCGTGACCAATGCCCACAACCTCGTGGCCCCGGCCGCGCACAACCTGGCCGTGACCAACGCCCACAACCTGGTGGCCCCGGCCGCGCACAACCTGGCGGTGACCAAGGCTCACAACCTGGTGGCCCCGGCGGCTCACAACCTGGCGGTCGCGAAGGCTCACAACCTGGTGGCCCCGGCGGCTCACAACCTGGCGGTCACGAAGGCGCACAACCTGGCCGTGACCAAGGCGCACAACCTGGCCGTCAGCACGGCGCACAACCTGGCCGTCAGCACGGCCCACAACCTGACCGTCAGCACGGCCCACAACCTCTGAGGCAACTTCGGGGATACGGTGTAAACCGTACCGACCATCCGGTTCTGCCGTGAGAGTAGCCAGGTTCCCCCGAACGCCCAGTAAGCAACACCCGGTGCAATTCTTAGCTGGCGCTGAGAAGATCGCCCAACCATCTGGAAGTTAATATCTGGTCATAGCGACCGGACGGTTCCCAGCGAATGTGATGGGGCTGTCCCGCATTCAACGCTCAACCCTTCTTTTCACCGTCGCCCGCGCTCCCCGGCGCGGGCGACGCTGTGCTCTTGTGTCGCGTCCGGCGGAGACCCGCGGACGGGGTGGGCCACCGGCCGGCGCCGTCCCGCGGGCCGCCTGTCGGCTAGCGACTCGCGAGTGAGGTGCTGGTGCGGACGTGCTCGGCGCGGACCAGGGCGGCGCCCAGCTGCAGCCGGGTGGTCACCCCCAGCTCATCCATCAGCTCCGAGATCCAGCGCCGGACCGAGCGGACGTTGATCCCCAGGTTGCTGGCGATCGCGTTGTCGGTCGACCCGGTCATGAGCAGGGACACCAGCATCTGCCGACGCGGGTCGGTCTCGGTCAGGGCCGCGGCCACGATCGGGATCGCGGTGTCCCACACCGCCTCGAAGAGCCACTGCAGGGCCTCGACCAGGAGGGGGTGGCGGACGATCGACATGCGCAGCTCGTGGCCCGGGAGATAGGACCGCATCGACGGGATCATCGCCAGATGGGCGTCGACCATGATCAGCTTCATCGGGACCGGGGCGGTGCGGGAGTCCTCGCCCTTGTCGGCGAAAAGCATCAGCTCTTTGAGCCGGTCCGCGTCGAAGCCCGGGTGGTAGATGCACCGCAGTCGGGTGCCGCGCTCAAGGACGTCCCACTCGGGCGCCTCCTCGCTCAGGCCCTCCTCGGTCGGGGGGCGGCTCTCGACGTACGGGGGCTTGTCGAAGACGCAGATCTCCTTCTGGGCGGAGGCGCAGATCTCGCGGTTGGCCGAGATGATCGCCTCCCGGCCGACCAGGATCTTGATGTCGTCGGACTGGGTCTGCGAGGCCGCCAGCAGGTGACTGTGCAGAGACTCAGCGGCCACGCTGGCCATCTCCAGCTCCGACAGCCGCTGGGCGCGCAGCGCCTTCACCACCTCCGGCAGCGGCAGCGCCTGCCACAGGCCGCCGGACAGCTCCGTGGCCAGGCCGAGCCGGCGCAGGCTGTCCAGGCACAGCTCGACCTGGTCGATGGCGATGGAGGTCAGATCGGCGAGCTGGGTGGTGGTCGCCGCCTGGATCGGCGCGAGCACGACGTACACCGCTTCGGCCTCGGCACTGATGCCAAGGGGTTGAAGCATGGTTCCTCCGACGGGGTGCAGATGGTGCTGGACATTATGGGTCGCTGAGGTCATCAGCACTACCGATACGCTAAGTCGAACAGCAGCGGCCCCCGCTCGCTCGTCGATGATCTCATGACCTCCAGGAGATACCTCCCATGGCTGAACTCGCTCAGATCGGTGTCACCGGGCTCGCGGTGATGGGGCGCAACCTGGCCCGCAACTTCGCTCGCCACGGGCACCGCGTCGCGGTCCACAACCGGACCGCCGCCAAGACCCAGTCGCTTATCAGCGAGGCGGGCAGCGAGGGCATCTTCATCCCCTCGGAGTCGATGGCCGACTTCGTGGCCTCGCTCGAGAAGCCGCGCCGCGTGATCATCATGGTCAAGGCCGGCCCGGGCACCGACGCGGTCATCGATGAGCTGATCCCCCTGATGGAGGAGGGGGACATCGTCATCGACGCCGGCAACGCCCACTTCCCCGACACGATCCGACGCGAGGCCAAGCTCAAGGAGCACGGACTGCACTTCGTCGGGACCGGGGTCTCCGGGGGCGAGGAGGGGGCCCTGAACGGACCC
>JAOPXW010000403.1 GCA_025964935.1 Friedmanniella sp.
GCCGGGATGGTCGGGACCGCCTGAGCGTCGGTCGCCCGCCGCACCCGATGAAGCCGAGCCGCTGGTCCCGGTGGCTGCCCGGGGTGGTGGTCCTGCGCGCCTACCGGAGGGACTGGCTCCGGGGGGACCTGCTCGCCGGGGTGACGGTCGCGGCCTACCTGGTGCCGCAGGTGATGGCGTACGCCGAGGTGGCCGGCCTGCCCGCGGCGGCCGGTCTGTCGGCGGTGGTGGGACCACTGCTGGTGTATGCCGTGCTCGGCACCTCCCGCCAGCTCTCGGTGGGCCCGGAGTCCAGCACCGCGCTGATGACCGCGGCCGCCGTCGGGGTGCTGGTGGGCCCGTCGAGCCGCAGCTACGCCGACGTCGCCGCCGCCCTGGCCATCGCGGTGGGGCTGGTGTGCGTCGTGGGGTGGGTGGCGCGGCTGGGATTTCTGGCCAGCCTGCTGTCGCGCCCCGTCCTGGTCGGGTACATGGCCGGCATCGCCGTGCTGATGGTGGTCGGCCAGCTCGGCAAGGTCACCGGGGTCCCGGTGCCCCGGGGCACGACCCTGTCGGAGCTCGGTGCCTGGGTCGAGGGCCTGGGCCACATCCACGGTCCGACCGTGGGCCTCGCGGCGGTCACCCTCACCCTGCTGCTGGTCAGCCGCCGGCTGTGGCCGCGCAGCCCCGGGCCGCTGGTGGCGATGCTGCTCGGAGTGGCGGCGGTCAAGCTCGGTCTCGGCGAGCTCGGGGTCCAGGTCGTCGGCCCGGTGGGACGGGTGTTCGCACAGCCCGACGTGCCGGACCTCAGCGCTGTCCACGTGGCCACCCTGCTGCCCGCGGCGCTGGGGGTGGCGGTGGTGGCCTACTCCGACAACATCGCCACCGCCCGGGCCTTCGCCGCCCGTCGTCGGGAGGAGGTCGACAGCGGACAGGAGTTCCTGGCCCTGGGGGTGGCGAACGTGACCGCCGGCCTGCTGCACGGCTTCCCGGTCAGCAGCAGTGGCAGCCGGACGGCCATCGGCGACGCCATGGGCAGCCGGACCCAGCTGCACTCCCTGGTCGCCCTGGCCACCGTGGTGGTGGCCACGACCCTCTTCGCGCCGGTGCTGGCGCTGTTCCCGACCGCCGCCCTCGGCGCCGTGGTGGTCTACGCCGCGACCCGCCTGGTCGACGTCGGTGAGCTCCGCCGGTTCGCGCGCTTCCGGCGCAGCGAGCTGGTGCTGGCCCTGGCCACCACCTTGGCCGTGCTGGGCCTCGACGTCCTGTACGGGATCGCGGTGGCGGTCGGGCTGTCCATCCTGGACGTACTGCGACGGATCGCCCACCCCCACGACGGCGTCCTGGGCTATGTCCCCGGCCTGGCCGGGATGCACGACGTGGACGACTTCGCGGTGACCCGGCAGGTTCCGGGGCTCTGCGTCTACCGTTACGACGCGCCGCTGTTCTTCGCCAACGCCGAGGACTTCCGACGCCGGGCGCTGGCGGCCGTGGAGGCGGCCGGGGACGACCTCTTCTGGCTGGTCCTGAACGCCGAGGGGCTGGTCGAGGTCGACCTCACCGGCCTGGACGCGCTCCTCGAGCTGGAGGCGACCCTCCGGCAGCGGGGCGTCACGCTGGCCCTGACCCGGGTCAAACACGAGCTGCGGCAGGATTTGGAGGCGGGCGGGGTGGTCGCCCGGATCGGACCGGAGCTCATCTTCCCCACCCTGCCGACCGCGGTCGCGGCCTACATCGCGGCGTACACGGCGCGCTACGGCGCGGCCCCGCCCGGGCTGGTGGTCCCGCCGCTGCCGGCGCAGCCCGCCCCGCCCGAGGCCGTCGGCTGAGGGCTCGGCCCTCGGACCGGTGACTGAGCTCAGGGAGACGCCTACCGGTGGGTGGGCGGCACGAACTCCAGGCAGACCATGCCGTGCTGGTGGGCGTGCTCGTGTCCGGGCTGCAGGCTCTGGTCCTGGTGGCCGTCGGTCACCGGCTGCAGGGTGCCGGTCATCGACACGCTCCACTCGTCGGCGGCGTCCCGGCCGAAGGTGTCGACCTCCAGGGTGAGCTCGGAGCCGAGGTCGGCCAGCTGGTCGAGCGTGCTGTCCGGGGTCGTCTGCAGGAACACCCGGCCGCCGTCCCGCCAGAAGCAGACCGGGACGATCTGCAGGCCCGTGGGGGAAACGAAGCCGATCCGGCCGGCTCCCGTGGCCGGCAGCAGCAGCAGCCGCTCGGGCCGACTCAGGGTGGTGGCGTTCGCGTCGTTGTTGAGCATGCGGGTCATGGGGAGCTCCTCAGCAGCGGGTGGGCCAGTCGGCCTGACTCGAGTCTGGTGCCCGGCCCGGCCGGGCGGAACCGTCTTACGCCCCCTGGCCGGAGGACGTTGGTCCCCGGCCGGCGCCGCCGCGCCGGCGGAGGCAGCCCCCGGTCGACGGGGGACCAAGGTCCTGGACCGGTGGGTTCGAAGCGCTCTGTCGAGGCGGTACGCGGGCCGTCAGGCTGGGTCTCAATCGACCCGAGGAGCCCGGCATGAAGCAGACCGAGAACATCATCGTGGTGGGGATCGACGACTCCCCATCTTCACGCGCCGCCCTGACGTGGGCCGCGGCCCAGGCCCGCGAGGTGGGGGCCAGGCTGCGCGCCCTGCACGTCCTGGCGTGGCCGGTCGACGACAACCCCTTCGCCTTCGAGGTCGCGGCGGACACGGTCTACCCCGATCTGTCCCGGGTGGAGGAGGTCTTCCGCGACCCCAGCCGCCGGCTCTTCGACGAGTGCCGACCCGAACCCGACTGGGAGCTGAGGCTCGCGCACGGCCACGCCGGCCGCATCCTGGTCCAGGAGTCGCAGGGGGCTCTGATGCTGGTGGTCGGCTGTCGGGAGCACGTGGGCCTGGGTCGGCTGCTGGCCGGTTCGGTCAGCCACTACTGCCTCAGCCACGCCGTCTGCCCCGTGGTGGCGGTGCCCGTCGGGCCCGCCACGGTCGGGTCACCCGCCGAGCCCGCCGGGCACACCGTCGGACGCTAGGACCGCCGGAGCCCCGCCGGCCGGTCTGCCCGGGCTCAGCCCTTGACGGGAGGACCCGCGGGACATAAGCCTGAGGTCTCGGCGAGACGTGGAGGAAACATGAGCGAAGCGGTGCTGTTGGTGGGGACCCGGAAGGGCCTGTGGATCGGCCGGTCGGACGAGAGTCGCGAGGACTGGACCTGGTCGGATCCGCAGTTCCTGATGCAGGCCGTGTACGCCGTGGCCGTCGACACCCGGGGGGATCAGCCGCGGATGTTCGTCAGCGGCACCAGCGAGCACTGGGGTCCCGGGGTCTACCGCTCCGACGACCTGGGTCACACCTGGACGGAGACGGCCGGCGCCGCCGTCCGCTTCCCGGGTGACCTCGGCAGCAGTGTCGAGCGGGTCTGGCAGATCCAGCCCGCCGGCGACACGGAGCCCGACGTCGTCTGGGCCGGGACCCAGCCGTCCGCCCTGTTCCGGTCCGCGGATCGTGGTGAGTCGTTCAGCCTGGTGAGGTCCCTGTGGGACCACCCGCACCGGACCCAATGGGGGGCGGGCTTCGGCGGCCAGGCCATCCACACCATCGTGCCGGACGAGACCGACCCCGGCCGGCTGACCGTGGCCATGTCCACCGGCGGCGTCTACCAGACGTCCGATCGGGGGGCGTCCTGGTCACCGGCGAACCACGGCATCAAGGCGGTCTTCTTCCCCGACCCGTGGCCGGAGTTCGGCCAGTGCGTGCACAAGGTGGCGGCGCACCCGTCCCGACCGGACCGGCTGTTCGCCCAGAACCATCACGGGGTCTACCGTTCCGACGACCGGGGTGGGACCTGGGTCTCGATCGCCGAGGGTCTGCCCGCCGACTTCGGCTTCCCGATCGTGGTGGACCCCCACGACCCGGACCGGGTCTACGTGTTCCCGCTGGTGGCCGACGGCGAGCGCATCCCGCCGCACGGACAGGCGCGGGTCTGGCGGTCCCTGGACGCCGGCTCCAGCTGGCAGGAATCCAGCGCGGGGCTCCCGGACGGCTTCTGGTCGGCGGTGATGCGGGACGCCATGACCACCGACCGGGGCGACCCGGCCGGGGTCTACCTGGGGGCGCGGGACGGCTCGGTGTTCGCCAGCCTGGACGGCGGGGACACCTGGGCCCAGGTGGCCGCCCACCTGCCCGACGTCCTGTGCCTGCGCGCCGCCGTGCTCTGAGCCGCACCGTCCCGGCACCGCGCCGTCCTGTGCACAGTTTTCCGAACCGCACCGGCCGCCGGCTGGGGCCTGCCCCCTCCGAGTCTCCGCCGGGTATCTGCGACCGTCGACCGCACTCTGTGTAGCTGACCCGACAGGACAGTCCCGCGGAGGGCGGATGGAGGCCTCGCTCTATGAACGGTGGTGTGCGGACCAGTCCCCGTACGAGCGCGGCTTCCGGTCCGGCATGAGCGCCCAGACCCGGCGCCGGGCCTTCCGCGCCTGGGCGCCGCTCGCCCTGGTCGTCGGCCTGTTCGCGGCCCTGGCCGCCCTGGCGGTGGACGGTGGCCCCTCCTCCCCGAGCGCGGCGACCACGCAGGGCATGAACATCGACTTCGGCTACACCACCAACGCGCTGACCCGGGGCCAGACCGTGCACCTGTGCAGCCTGACCGGGGGCACCACCGCGTACGCCGAATGCCACCAGCCGTACAACCCGGGCAGCCGTCGTCCGGCCGTCACCTCGGCCATCCTGCAGGGGGACCTGGTGGCGTCCGACTGCCGGCGCGGGGCCAGCGCCTTCCCGGCCGGCCAGCTCAAGGTGATCGCCAACAACTTCGACACCCAGGCACTCAGCATCAGCGTCACCGCCGACCCGCACGCGCCCGAGGTGGTCAACCAGTGCCTCTACCAGGGGACCCTGGTCGTGGCCCGGGCCGACCGGTCCGTGGTCCAGATGCCCCTGGTGGTGGACCTGAAGGACCGGTGGGAGCCGTTGGTGGTCTACCGGGTGTGGTTCTCCCTCTTCCTCGGGGCCTGTGTCGGCGGCCTGCTCAAGTGGCTGGGGGACAACATCGGGAAGCCCGTGACCAAGCGGGCGCTGCGGTCGGACGAGTATCGGCCCTTCGAGCTCGTCCGCAACCGGGCCGGGCTGGTGCTGGGTCTGGTGACCGCCGTGGCCGTCGGCCTGATCGGCCTGCGGAGCCAGTACGTCGACAACCTGAGCTTCGGCGACAGCCTGGAGGACTACCTGACCCTGGTGGTCTGGGCCTTCAGCGGGCAGCTCGCCGGCCAGACGCTGATCGACATCGCCGGCAAGGTGCAGCCCGCGGTGTGGGACAAGTCGAACCAGCCCCACGCGGACGAGACCGAGACGCCGACGCCGGCCAAGGTCGTCTGAAGCGGCACCCCGGGCCCGCCGGGCGCGGGTGCGACCGGCGGGGAGGGTTGCGGGCCGGACCCGAATAGGTGTTGGGTCGTGCCAGGCGCCGGGACCGGTGCCCCCCAACGGAAGGCAGGCAGATGAGCGACGTGGCCCACGGCGACCCCAGCGACAAGGACCTCTTCCTGGTCGTCACGATCAGGCCCCGGCTGGACCGGCTGGCCGAGGCGGAGGCCCAGCTGCAGCGGATGCGCGCGAACGCCCTCCAGGAGGAGGGGTGCGTCTTCATGCACCTCGTCGAGTCGCCCGACGAGCCGGACTGCTGGACGATGATCGAGCACTTCGCCTCGCGCGCGGCCTGGGACGTCCACATGGCCTCGGAGCACAACACCCAGGGCAACCTCGACCTCGAGCCGCTGCTGCGCGAGGCCTCGACGCTGCGGATCTACACCGAGAAGTAACCCCGTCCAGACCCAGCCCGAGGCCTAGTGGTCCAGGTCACATCTGGGTAGGTTGAGCACAGGCCGCTGTCTCCGGCCGCACACGACATCACTGAGGTGGTCCCCACATGACGACACACACCAACGACACCGAGGTGTTCGAGGAAGACCAGAACAAGATGGTCTACCCGAGCCTGAAGATCCCGTTCATCCTGCTCATCACCTGCTTCGCGGCCTGGGGGTCGGCGGCCAACCTGAGCGAGGTGATGGTCAGCGTCTTCCGCAAGATCTTCACGATGAGCAACTTCCAGTCCGGGCTGGTCACCTTCGCCTACTACGGCGCCTACTTCACCCTCGCCATCCCGGCGGCGTTCATCAACAAGCGGTTCGGGTACAAGACCGGCGTCCTGACCGGGCTGGGGCTGGCCGCCGTCGGCGGCTTCCTGTTCCTGCCGGCGAGCTGGACCATGACGTACGGCATCTTCCTGATCGCGCTGTTCGTGCTCGCCGCCGGACTCTCCATCCTGGAGACCTCGGCTAACCCGTTCGCGATCGCGATGGGCCCGGAGGCCACCGCGACCCGGCGGCTCAACCTGGCCCAGTCCTTCAACCCCGTCGGGGCCAACATCGGGGTGCTCCTCGGGGCGGTCATCATCCTGCCCAACCTGACCAAGGACGAGACCCGCAAGACCCTGACCGACCAGGCCCTGATCGACGCCCAGAAGCACGACCTCAACCTGGTCCTCGGCCCCTACCTGGGCATCGCGGCGGTCCTGGTGCTCATCTGGCTGCTGATCTTCTTCCGCAAGATGCACAACCCGCTGGAGATTCAGGAGCACGAGAAGGGCGGGGCCCACCCGCACGCGCAGAAGGGCGTCTTCGGCCGGCTGTTCCGCAACCCGCACTACAGGTTCGGGGTGCTGGCCCAGTTCTTCAACGTGGCCGCGCAGGTCGCCACGTGGTCCTTCACCATCCAGTACGCCGAGGGTGTGGTGGGCATCCCCGCCAGCCGCGCCGGGTTCTACCTGCAGGCCAGCCTGATCCTGTTCCTGATCAGCCGTTTCGTGATGTTCTGGCTGCTGGGCAAGTTCCGGCCCACCCGACTGCTGCTGATCATGGCCGTCGTCGGGGTGACGCTGGCGCTGATCGCGGTGGTCAGCCAGAACATCGTGGGTCTGATCGCCGTCATCGGCATCTCGGCCTCGCTGTCGCTGATGTTCCCCACCATCTACGGCGTGGCGCTGCAGGGGCTGGGCGAGGACACCAAGTTCGGCGCCGCCGGTCTGGTGATGGCGATCCTCGGTGGGGCCCTGATCCCGCCGATGCAGGGTCTGCTGGTCGACAACGCCGGCAACAACCACGCGATCGGCTACCTGGTCCCGATGGTCTGCCTGGCCGTGGTCGCGGCGTACGCGCTGTTCGACCTCCGGTCCAACCGGCACGGCGGCGCCCTGGTGGGCGAGGTCCACTGACGTCGGTGTGACCAGGCGGAACACCCCCGCCCGCTGGTCCAGAACCCCGTGGCGCTCTCTCGTCACGGGGTTCTGCTCGTCCGGGGCACCCCCAGCGGGTCCCTAGACTGCGGGCATGGCCTGGCCCCGACCCGTCCCGCTCGTGGGGGACCAGACCTCGGCGGCCGAGCGGGCGGCCGACGTCGACGGCTGGGCCTTCCCGGTCGAGGCCCGCGAGGCCCTGCACGCCGTGATCGGGGCGCGTCGCGATGTCCGGCGGTACCGCCCGGACCCGGTCCCCGACGAGGTCCTGACCCGGGTGCTCGGCGCGGCCCACGCCGCTCCCTCGGTCGGACACAGCCAGCCCTGGCGCTTCCTGGTGGTCACCGAGCGTGAGACCCGGGAGCGGGCCGCCCGGATGGCCGACGAGCACCGGCTCGCCCAGGCCCGCCAGCTGGAGCCCGAGGCCGCCCGGCGGCTGCTCGACCTGCAGCTGGAGGGGATCCGGGAGGCGCCGTACGGGATCGTCGTCGCCTGCGACCGTCGCACCCCCGCGGCCGGCGTGCTCGGCCGGGCCACCTTCCCCGACGCCGACCTGTGGTCCTGCGCCTGCGCCATCGAGAACCTCTGGCTGGCCGCCCGGGCCGAGGGTCTCGGGGTCGGCTGGGTCACCCTCTTCGAACCCGCGGACCTGGCCGCTCTGCTCGGACTGCCCGACGGGGTGGTCACGCTGGGCTGGCTGTGCCTGGGCTGGCCCGACGAGCGGCCGCCGGCGCCCGGTCTGGAGCGGGCCGGGTGGTCCAGGCGGCAGCCGCTGGCCGAGGTGGTGTTGCGCGAGCGCTGGCCCGGGGAGGACCGGCCGTCCCCACCGTCACGGCTGCGGGCCCCCGACCCGTACGCCGTGGTCACGACCCGCGACCGGGCCGACCTGCTGCTCACCCCGCCCGGCTCGCTCGGTGTGCTGGACCGTGCCCTGGACCGGGTCGAGGCGGCCGGCGCCGCGTCCGGGCCGGACTCGCTGCTGCTGGTGGCCGGTCGGCACCCGGTCACCGCGCACGGGGTCAGCGCCTTCGCCCCCTCGGTCACCGACGACGTGCTCGCCGCCTCCCTCGCCGGGGAGTCGGCGGCGGCGGTCGCCGCCCGCAGCGCCGACCTCCGGCTGCACGTGGTCGACGCGGGCGCCAGCTCCGGTGACCTGCTGATTCGGGACGCGCTGGACCCCGACCGGGTGGCCGGGCTGCTCGGCCTGGGCCGGTCCTGGGGGGTCCGGCTGGGCGCCGGTGGTCTGGTCGCGCTGGGGGAGGTGGGCATCGGCAACACCACGGTCGCCGCCGCGCTGACCGCGGCCGTGCTGGGGGACTCGGCCGAGGAGGTCGTCGGCCTCGGGGCCGGGGCCGACACCGACGTCTGGGACCGCAAGCGGCGCGTGGTGGCGGGGGCGCTGGCCCGGGCCGCGGCGGCGTACGGGGACCGGCTGACGAAGCCGACCGTCGCGCTGGCCGCACTGGGCGGACCGGAGTTCTGTGTCCTGGCCGGGGCGGTCCTCGGGGTGGCCGAGTCCGGTGGCGTCGTGGTGCTGGACGGCCTGGCCACCGGCATCGCAGCCCTGCTCGCCGTACGCCTGGAGCCCGGCTCCGCGGCCTACCTGGTGGCGGGCCAGCGCAGCAGCGAGCCCGCCCACGCCGGGGTGCTCGAGCAGCTGGGGCTCGAGCCGCTGCTCGACCTGCGGCTGCGGGCCGGCGAGGGCGTCGGGGCGGCTCTGGCCGTCAGCCTGCTGCGGTCGGGACTGCGGCTGCGGCACGAGACCGGCCGCACCGCCCCCTGAGACTGCTCCCGCAGAGTGCAGGGCCCGCGGTGGCATACTGGGACTCACGTGCTCCGGGGTCGGTGCAACTCCGAACCGGCGGTGAAAGTCCGCGACCCGATCGCAGCCAGCGACCGGTTGACCTGGTGGAACTCCAGGACCGACGGTGAAAGTCCGGATGGAAGGCAGCACGCGACGACGACAGTGTCAGGTCCGCTCCGCGGTCCCCTGACGCGGCCGTGTCGAACCGAGGCGATGAGCCGGCGGCGCTCGACCTGTCCGGTCGACCGTGACCGGTCCGTCGTCTCACCCTCCCCGGAGCTCGCGTTGTTCGAGCTCGAACCGGGGGAACCGACATGGCAGGACCGTCCACCGAGGTGGCGCTGATGACCCGCGCCCTCACGCTGGCCGCCCACGGGCCGGCCGTCGACCCCAACCCGCGCGTCGGCGCTGTCCTGGTCTCGACGACGGGCGAGGTGGTCGGCGAGGGCTTCCACGCCGGGGCGGGGACCCCGCACGCCGAGATCGTCGCGCTGGCCCGGGCCGGCGGTCGTGCGGCGGGGGGTACGGCGTACGTGACCCTCGAGCCCTGCAACCACACCGGCCGGACCGGCCCGTGCGCCCAGGCGCTGTTGGATGCCGGCCTCGCGGCGGTGGTGTTCGCCCAGCCCGACCCCAACCCGTCCGCCGCCGGTGGCGCGGCGACCCTGCGGGCGGCGGGGGTCCGGGTGACCGGGGGTCTGCTCGAGGCGGAGGCCCGCGGGCTGAACGAGGCGTGGACCTTCGCCCTCCGCCACGGCCGGCCCCGGGTGGTCTGGAAGTTCGCCGCCACCCTGGACGGGCGGTCGGCCGCCGCCGACGGGACCAGCCGCTGGATCACCGGCCCGCAGGCCCGGGCCGACGTGCACACCCTGCGCGCCGGATCGGGGGCGGTGCTGGTCGGGACCGGCACCGTGCTGGCCGACGACCCCGCGCTGACCGTACGGCGACCCGACGGCACCCGGCTGGACCGGCAGCCGCTCCGCGTCGTGTTGGGCCGGCGAGCCGTCCCCGCCGGCGCCCGGGTGCGCGACGACGCGGCCGAGACCCTGCTGCTGACCCACCGTGACCCGGTCGCCGCCCTGGCCACGCTCGCCGAGCGTGAGATCCGCCAGGTGTGGCTGGAGGGTGGTCCCACCGTGGCCGGCGCCTTCGTGCAGGCCGGTCTGGTCGACGAGGTCGTCGCCTACCTGGCCCCGGCCCTGCTCGGGGCCGGGCCCGCGGCGGTCACCGGCCTGGGGATCGCCACGCTGGCCGAGGCCGTCCGGCTCGAGCCCTTCGACGTCACCACCTTCGGCCCGGACATCCGCGTCCGGGCCCGCCCCACCCGCCCAGACAGGACCTGAGATGTTCACCGGAATCGTGGAAGAGCTGGGCCACCTCGTGGCCCTGGACCGGGGCACCGACTCCGTCGTCCTGACCGTGCACGGGCCGACCGCGGCGAGCGACGCCACGCTGGGCGCGTCCATCGCGGTCAACGGGGTCTGCCTGACCGTCGTCGGCCGGACCGCCGAGACCCTGAGCTTCGACGTGATGGCGGAGACCCTCCGGCGCAGCAGCCTGGGCGCCCTGGCGGCCGGGGACCCCGTCAACCTCGAGCGGGCCATGGCGGCCGGTGACCGGTTCGGCGGACACATCGTCCAAGGGCACGTGGACGGCACGGCCACGGTGTTGTCCCGGACCCCGGGCGACCGCTGGGAGGTGGTCCGCTTCAGCCTGCCCGCCACCGTGGCGGGCTACGTCGTGGAGAAGGGCTCCATCACCGTCGACGGGGTCTCGCTCACCGTCTCGGCGCTGGGCTGGGACTACTTCGAGGTGTCGCTGATCCCGACGACGCTCGAGCTCACCACCCTCGGCCGGACGCCGGTCGGGGCAACCGTCAACCTGGAGGTGGACGTGATCGCCAAATACGTGGAGCGTCTGCTCTACCGCGGGGTCAACCGCCCCGCCGCCGAGGCGTCGGCGTGACCGGCGAGCGCCCGGTCGCGGACCGGCTGGCCGGGGTCGAGGCGGCCCTGGAGGCCCTCCGGCAGGGCCGACCGGTGCTGGTCACCGACGACGCCGACCGCGAGAACGAGGGCGACGTCATCCTGGCCGCGGAGACCCTCACCACCGCCTGGATGGCCTGGACCATCCGGCACAGCTCGGGCTACATCTGCGCGCCGATGACCCGGCAGCGGGCCGACGAGCTGGCCTTGCCCCTGATGGTGCGGGAGAACGCCGACCCGCTGCGGACGGCGTACACGGTCACCGTCGACGCGAGCAGCGGGGTCACCACCGGGATCAGTGCCGCCGACCGGGCCCACACCGTGGCCACCCTGGGGGCACCCCGGGCCCGGCCGGGCGACCTGATCCGCCCCGGGCACGTCGTGCCGCTCCGGGCCCGCGACGGCGGGGTGCTGGAGCGGGCCGGTCACACCGAGGCCGCCGTCGACCTGTGCCGGCTCGCCGGGCTGAGCCCGGTCGCCGCCATCGGTGAGCTCGTCCACGACGACGGCACCATGATGCGGCTGCCGGCCATCCTCGACCTGGGTGAGGAGCACGGGCTGCCCGTCCTGACCATCGCGCAGCTGGTCGCCTGGCGGCAGCGCCACGACCGGGTGGAGCGGCTGGCCGAGACGAGCCTGGCCACCGCGTACGGGGTGTTCACCGTGGTCGGCTACCGCGACCGCCTGACCGGGGACCAGCACGTCGCCCTGGTGAGCCCGCGGGGGCTGACCGCCGCGGCACCCCTGGTCCGGCTGCACTCGGAGTGCCTGACGGGGGACACCTTCGGCTCCCAGCGCTGCGACTGCGGGCCGCAGCTGCAGCTGGCCCGGCAACGGGTGGCCGCCGAGGGGGGTGTCGTGGTCTACCTGCGCGGGCACGAGGGCCGCGGGGTGGGTCTGATCGACAAGCTCCGGGCCTACGCCCTGCAGGACGGCGGGCTGGACACCGTCGACGCCCAGACTGCTCTGGGGCTGCCCATCGACGCCCGGGAGTACGACGCGGGCGCCGCCATCCTGCTCGACCTCGGTCTGAATGCGGTCCGGCTGCTGACCAACAACCCGCTCAAGGTCGCCGCGGTCACGGCCGCCGGGTTGGACGTCGTCGCCGTCGAGCAGATCGCCCTGCCCGCCCTCGCCACCAACGCCGCCTACCTCGCCACCAAGCGGGACCGGCTCGGTCACAACCTGCCGACCGACAGCTCCGAGACCCTGGTCTCCACCACGAAAGGCCCGCGATGAAGTCCGGCTCTCCCACCCTGTCCGTCGACGGTCGCGGGCTCCGCGTCGCCGTGATCGCCGCGTCCTGGCACCAGCAGGTGATGGACGGGCTCGTGGCCGGGGCCCGGCGCGGTCTGGCCGAGGCCGGGGTGACCGAGGTCGAGCTGGTCCGGGTGCCGGGGTCCTTCGAGCTGACCGTGGCCGCGGCCCGGCTGGCGCCGCACTACGACGCCCTGGTCGGGCTGGGCGTGGTCATCCGGGGCGGGACGCCGCACTTCGACTACGTCTGCCAGGCGGCCACGGCCGGCCTGACCCAGGTCGGGATCAGCACCGGGGTTCCCATCGGCTTCGGGGTGCTGACCTGCGACGACGAGCAGCAGGCCCTGGACCGGGCCGGGCTGAAGGGGTCCGCGGAGGACAAGGGCCACGAGGCCGCCACCGCGGCGGTCGCGACCGCGGTGACCCTGCGCGCTCTTGAGGCACGGCTGGCGGACGGCCCCTCCGCCTAGTCCGGCGTCGGGGCCCCGAGCAGGGTGCGGACCTCGGCCAGGTCGTCGACGACGTCGGCCGGGCGGTCGGGGTCGGCGTTCATGCGGAGGTCGGCCACCCCGTACGCGGCGTTCGTCACCAGCACGGGTCGCATCCCGACCGCGGTGGCGCCCGCGTGCTCACGGTTCCCGCCGTCCCCGACGAACCAGCACGCCTCGGGTCGGACGCCGAGACGGGAGGCGACCTGCCGGTAGCCCAGGGGGTCCGGCTTGCGGGTGCCCAGGACCGCGGAGAACGTCACCGCCTCGACCAGCCCCGACCAGGGCAGCTCCGGCCAGAGCTCGGCCAGCTCGGTGCTGCAGTCGGTGAGCACGCCCACCCGCCACCCCGTACGCCGGAGGTCGGCCAGCAGCCCCAGGGCGGCCGGGTGCGGCCGGGCGATGCTCGCGTACGCCCGGTAGTGCAGGGTCAGGGCCCGCTCCACCGCGATCCCGTTCGGCACCGCCCCGCAGCGGCGGGCCAGCTCGCGCAGGCTGGCCCGGGTGTCGCCCAGCGTCCCCCGGGCCCGCTCGTCGTAGGACGCCACTGCCGCGGCCCAGAAGGCCGCCGGCTCGACCCCCAGGGCCGCGGCCACCGGCTCGCTGGCGGCCCGTCGCTCCGGCTCGGCGGACGGGTCGCTGAGGGTGGCATAGAAGTCGAAGAGCACGGCCTGCACGGATCCCATCATGGGCGAGGGTGGCGGTCGGGCGTTGCTCGGCCGGCCCGGCCCCACTCTCAGCCTGCTCTGGGCGACCGGGCCCTAGGGTCGGTGGGATGTCTGTCGTCCCCTCCCGCGCTGCTCGGGCCCGCTCGGGCCCGCGGCACCACTTCGAGCCGCACGGCTGGCTCGACCGGGTCTTCGCCGTCGGCATCATCGCCAAGGGTCTGAACGGCCTGGCCGAGCTCGTCGGTGGTGCGCTGCTGCTCGTCCTCGGACCGCACCAGATCCAGCGGGTGGTGGCGGTGCTGACCCAGGGCGAGCTGTCGGAGGACCCCCACGACTGGGTCGCCAGCCACCTGCTGCGCAGCGCCGGCGGCCTGACGGCCGGCACCGTCACCTTCGGGGCGATCTACCTGCTCGCCCACGGCGCGGTCAAGGTCGTCCTGGTCGTGGCGCTGCTGCTCGACAAGCGCTGGGCCTATCCGTGGATGATCGGGGTGCTGCTGAGCTTCATCGGCTACCAGGTCTACCGGATCGCCCTGGCCCCGACGGCCGGGCTGATCGCCCTGACGGTGTTCGACCTGCTGATCGTGGCGCTGACCTGGCGGGAGTGGCGTCGGCTCCGGCAGCGCCGCCTCGAGGAGCCGGCCCCCGCGGGCGGGCTCGGCCGGCCCAAACCCGGCGTCCTCGGCTGAGCCGTTTGTCCGTCGTGCCAAGATGCCTCATGGTCGAAAGCTCATCGTCGAGCGCTGCCGCAGGCACGCCCGCCGGCGCGAACCGCGCCCTGAACCGCACCGACACCCGCGCGGGTCGTACCGGGCTCGTGGCCCGAGCCGGGGACCCCGGTCGCGGCCCCGCTGCGGTCGGTGTGGGGGCTCGTCGTGCGCGTTGAGATCAAGGACCGCGACCCCGGCATCCGCTGCTGGAACCGCGAGGCCGTCCAGACGTACGCCGACGAGGTCACGGCACGGGAGGAGCGGCTCGCCGCCGCGAACCCCGATCTGGTGGTGCTGTCCGGGGTGGTCAAGTGCTACGGCTGCGAGGTGCAGGACTACGACTACGCCGACAAGTGCACGGCCCGCCTGACCCGGACCCGGTACACCGTGCCGGGTGAGATCGCGCCGCGGGAGGCCGACGCCCAGGTGTCGCTGCAGGAGATCCCCGGGCTGGCCACCGTACGGCCCGACGGCGACCGGACCGCGGCCGCACCGGGGGCCGCCGCCCAGCCCACCGTCTCGACCCAGGGCCCCGGCGCTCCGCGGCCGGTGGGCTCGGCCCCCGGCGACGCGGGTCAGGGCAAGCGGCCCAGCCTGCGCGGTCTGTTCGGGCGCGGCTGAGACCGCTCCGCCCGACCGCTCCGGTGTGGGCGGACGTCAGGCCCGGGGCAGTCCCACCCGGTCGAGGCTCCGCTCCCACAGACCGGCCGCCAGCGCGTCGTCGTACGCCTGCCGGTTGGTGCTCGCCACCTTCTTCCGCTCGTAGTAGGCGCCGGGCTGCCAGTCCCGGCCCGGGCTGGTCCGGGCCAGCCAGACCAGCTGCCGGGCGCCCTTCTCCGGGCTGACGAGCACGAGGTGCTTGAGCGGGGTGTGGTAGACGAGCCGCAGGATGCTGGTGCTGCCGGCCGCGAAGTTGGTGGCCACGATGCCGGGGTGGAAGGCGGCCGCCGCGAGCCCCCGGTCCCCGAAGCGCCGCTGCAGCTCGCGGGTGAAGAGGATGTTGGCCAGCTTGCCGTCGCCGTACGCCTTGTTGGGGTTGTAGCCCGCGTCGTTGTCGAGGTCGTCGAGGTTGATCCGGCCGAACAGCCGGGCGGCGATGCTCGCGGTGTTGATGACGGTGGCCCGGCTGGCGAGCAGGGTGTCCATCAGCAGGTGGGTGAGCAGGAACGGGGCCAGGTGGTTGACCTGCAGGGTCTTCTCGTGGCCGTCCTCGGTGAGGGTCTTGTCGCCCATCACGCCGCCGGCATTGTTGGCCAGCACGTCGATGCGGGGGTGCCGCTCGGCGAGGGTGGCGGCCAGCGTCCGCACCTCCTCCAGCCGGCTGAAGTCGGCCACGTGGTGCTCGGCGCCGACCTCCTGCGCGACCGCGGCGGTCTTGGTCGCCGACCGCCCGACGACGACGACCTTCTCGCCCGCGGCGGTCAGCTCACGGGTGGCGGCGGCGCCGATGCCGTCGCTGGCGCCGGTGATGATGATGGTGCGTCCGGGCATGGGTCGTCCTACCTCGCTCGCGTTCGGGTGTGCTGAAGGCCATGGTGGCATCCGGGACCCCGTCCGGTCCGTCGCGCTCAGGGACAGGGACGCCCGGGAGAAGTGACGCCAGTGCGCGATCTGGCCGCCGATCGGCCCCTGGCGCGCCACTGGCGTCACCTTTCCGGGGTCCGGGCTCTCAGAGGCCGTCGCTCAGGGACTCCCGCGCGGTGCGGAGGGCCTGGATCCGGGCCCCGGTCAGCGGTCCCGCGGCCCCGAGCGAGGCGGTCCGGAGCTCGGTCGGCACGGCGGTCAGGTCGTCGAAGCGTCGGGTCAGCCGTTCCAGGAGTCCCGGGGTGGTGCCCCAGGGGCCGCCGATGACGATGCCCGCCGGGTTGAGCAGGGCGGCGACCGAGCCGAGCGCCCCCGCGACGGCGGTGACCACCTCCTCGGCCAGCTCGCCGGGCCCGCCCAGCAGGTGCCGCAGCCGGTCGACGTCCAGGGCGGGGGAGCCCGGTCGCAGCAGCCCGTACGCCGCCAGGCTGGGGGTCAGGGGCAGGCTTCGTCCGCCGGGGCCGACGGTGAGGACGTGGGCCAGCTCGCCCGCCAGCCCCCGCCGTCCGTGCACGACCGCCCCGTCGGCGACCACCGCGGCCCCGACCCCCGCGCCCAGGTAGCAGAAGACGAGGTCGTCGAGGTCGCGGGCGTTCCCGTCGTGGTGCTCGGCCAGAGCCGCCCAGTTGACGTCGTTGTCGACCCGGAGCTCGACCGGCACCAGGTCCCCGACCAGTGCCCGGGGGTCCAGCTCGTCGAGCAGGAAGGGGGAGTGCGGCAGGCGCACGAGCCGGCCGCTGTCCTGGTCGACCGGCCCGGCCACGCTCAGGGCCCAGCCCCCCACCTCGCCGCCGGTCTCGCTCCGGGCCGTTCGCACCGCCTCCACCAGGACCGGACCCAGCCGGGCGGCGTCGATCGGTGCCTCGACGGGCCGCTCCACCCGCGACAGGACCGTGCCGCGGACGTCGGAGGTCTCCACCACCACCCCCTCGGGTCCGGCCGACAGGGCGAGGGCCAGAGCCCGGTCCGGCGGCAGCCGGTAGAAGGTGCCGGCGGGTCCGCGTTTGCCGACCTGCCGGCCCGACTCGACCAGCCGGCCGGTGGCCAGGAGCCGCCGTACGCTCTCGGAGACGGTGGGCTTGGAGATCCCGGTACGGGCCGCGATCTCGGCCCGGGTCAGCTCGGGGGCGGTGATCAGCTGCTCCAGCACCCGCCGGTCGGTGAGCCGGCGGACCAGGTCCAGGCTCGGCAGGCCGTGGTCGGCGCCCTCGGTCATCGGGTCCCTCGCGATCTAGTAGTTAGGACTCCTTGCAACTCTAGCGCACGCGGCGTACGGTGGTCCCTGACTATTGAGCAGGACTCCTCACCAGTCTTTGGAGGACACCGATGACCGCCACCGTCCGCACCCCCGTCTCCAGCCTCACCGGGCTGCCGCACTGGGAGACCCCGCCCGCCGACCTCGCCGCGGCCACCCGCGAGATCAAGGCGGCGATCCGGGCCCGGATCGCCGCGTCGGGCCGCACCGTCGAGGAGGTGCTCGCCGAGATCGAGGCCTTCATCGCCGCCGAGGTCGCCGACATCGTCGCCACCCGGGAGCGGGGCGAGGAGGTCTGGCCGGTGATCGCTTACGCCGACATCGCCGCAGGCACCGTCACCGCCGAGCAGCTGGCCCTGGTCGAGCGCCGCGGGTGCGCGGTCGTCCGCGGCCACTTCGAGCGCGACCAGGCCGAGCAGTGGGACCGCGACATCGTGGACTACGTCGAGAACAACCACTTCTTCGAGACCTACACCGGGCCGGCCGACGACTTCTTCGGCACCCTGGAGATGTCCAAGCCCGAGATCTACCCCATCTACTGGTCCCGCGCCCAGATGGAGGCCCGTCAGCACCCGCGGATGGCCGCCGTGCAGCGCTTCCTCAACCAGCGGTTCGTCAGCGAGAGCGACGGGCACCGCTGGTTCGAGCCGGACCACGACAGCCTGTACCCCGACCGGATCCGCCGCCGTCCGCCGGGTGCGGACTCGGGCGGGCTCGGGTCGCACCTGGACCCCGGCACCCTGGACCTGTGGATGGCGGAGGGCTATCAGCAGCACTTCCGGCACCTGTTCGCCGGGGATTTCGTGGCGTACGACCCCTGGGACGCCTCCTACCGGACCGAGGCCAGCCAGTACCCCGGCTCCACCATGTGCTCGGCCTTCCGGACCTTCCAGGGCTGGACGGCACTGAGCGAGATGCGCAACGACCAGGGCGTGCTGCACACGGTCCCGATCCCCCGGGCGATGGCCTACCTGATGCTGCGGCCGCTGGCCGAGGACGTGCCCGAGGAGGACATGTGCTCGGTGCAGCTGAACCGCACCTTCCCCGTGCTGCCGCAGTGGCACGACGTGCTCACCGACGCCCTCTCGTCGATCCCCTCGGTGCAGCCGGGGGACTCGGTGTGGTGGCACTGCGACATGGTGCACGCGGTCGCGCCGGTCACCGACCAGCAGGGCTGGGGCAACGTGATGTACATCCCGGCCGCGCCGTGGTGCGAGAAGAACGCGGTCTACGCGGCCTCGGTTCGGGAGGCCTTCGTGGCGGGCCGGAGCCCGGGCGACTTCCCGGCCGAGGACTACGAGACCGCCTGGCCCGACCGGTTCGCCCCGGCCGACCTCAACGAGACCGGTCGCCGGGGCCTGGGCCTGTAGCCCCGCGCCAGCAGCGAGGATGGGGTCATGGCCCACCTGCGCTGCGACTTCTTCTCCGACGCCCTCGGGCTGAGCACCTCCATGACCGTCCTGCTCCCGCAGCAGACGACCGGGCAGATCGGAATGGCCGGGGCCGGCAGTGTCGGCCCGCCGCCGGTGCTCTACCTGCTGCACGGGCTGAGCGACGACGACACGGTCTGGCTGCGCCGGACCTCGATCGAGCGCTACGTCGCCGAGCTCGGCTGGGCCGTGGTGATGCCGCAGGTGCACCGCAGCTTCTACAGCGACGAGGTGTACGGCGGCCGCTACTGGACCTTCGTCAGCGAGGAGCTGCCCGCCCTGGTCGCCGACCTGTTCCGGGTCTCGACCGCGCGGGAGGACACCTTCGTGGCCGGCCTGTCGATGGGCGGGTACGGGGCGATGAAGCTGGCCCTGCGGCAGCCGGAGCGGTTCGTCGCCGCCGCGAGCCTGTCGGGGGCGCTGGCCCTGGGGGAGCGGTTCCGGCCCGAGGTCGTCTCCGCCGAGGACCGGCTGATGTTCGACCGGATCTTCGGGCCGGGCGGGCCGGTGCCGCCGGACGCCGACCTGCTGCGGCTGGTCGCGGACGCCCGGCCCGAGTCCCTGCCGGCCCTGTACGCCGGCTGCGGCACCGAGGACTTCCTGGCCGGCCATCAGGAGGCCTTCGTCGCGGCCTGCGCCGACGCCGGGGTGGCCCTGACCAGCTCGTGGTCGCCCGGGGAGCACGAGTGGGGCTTCTGGGACCGCACCATCCGCGACGTGCTGGCGTTCTTCGTGGACCACCGCGATCGCGCCCGGGCCGATGCCGGTTAGCCGGGCCGCCCCCAGTCGTCAGGTCCTCGCCTTCGGCCCGCACGCCGGCAGCCACTGGCCGGCCCTGCGCGTGGTGGCGTCGGTAGTCGTCCCGCTGGCCCTGCTCACCGCGCTGCACCGGCAGGACCTCGCCCTGTTCGCAGTCTTCGGGGCCTTCGGCTCCCTCTACGGCCGTGGAGAGTCGCACCGCCAGCGGGTCCGCACCCAGGTGGCGGTGGGTCTGTGCTTCCTGGTCGTCATCACCGCGGCCGCGGCGGTCGCGACCGCCGGCGACGTCCGCCCCTGGCTGGCCGTCGGGCTGGCGTCCACCGTGGCCGGGGCCGGGTCGGTGGCCAGCGACGTGCTCCGCTGGCGGCCGCCCGGGCCGCTGTTCCTGGTCTTCTGCTCCGGTGCCATCGCCGCCGTGCCGGCCCCGGCCGGGGGCGGACCGGCCCACGTCGCGACGGCGGCCGGTGTGGCGCTGACCGCCGCCGTCTTCGCGGTCGCGGTCGGCGGGGTGGGTGCCCTGCACCCCCGGACCCGGTCGCTGCACCCGGCCGCCCCGCTGGGAGCGGCGGCCACCCTGGCCCGGCCGGGGGTGTGGCGGCACGCCGCCCGCTACCTGGTCGCGGCGGCCGTGGCCGGGACCCTGGCCACCCTGCTGCACCTCGGCCATCCCTACTGGGCCACGCTGACCGCGGTGGTGCCGATGGCGGCTCCCGACACCGGCTCCCGGCTGGTGCGGGCCCTGCACCGGGTGGTCGGGACCGGGGCCGGCCTGCTCGTAGCGGCCGGGGTGCTGGCCCTGCACCCCCGCGGCTGGACCCTGGTCGCCCTGGTCGCGGCGGCCCAGTTCGGCGCCGAGCTGCTCGTCCTGCGCAACTACGCGCTGGCCCTGGTCTGCATCACCCCGCTGGCCCTGCTGATGACCACGCTCGGCGGTGCGCCGGACGTGCCCCAGCTGCTCTGGGACCGGGCGGTGGAGACCCTGCTCGGGATCAGCGTGGGTGTGGTCGCCACCCTGGCGTGGTCGGAGCGGGAACGCTCGGACCTGACCGGGACCGGGAGCGGCTGAGTCACCGTCCCGGCTGCTCGCGGCCGCAGGTTCTGTCGGTGCCCGCTACTAGCATTCCTGACGTGTCCGCCCCCTGGAAGTCGCTCCTCAGCAACGAGGCGATCACGGCCATGGTCGGGCCCGACGCCTTCGCCCGCGGGATGGCGTACGCCCGGAGCGGCCACGTGCACGACGTCAGCTTCGACGACCGGGCCCTGACCGTGTCGGGCCGGGTCAAGGGCACCTACCGCGACGACTACGCCGTGACCGTGGCGCTGGGGGCCTCGCCGTCCGGGGCGGTCACGGCCTACCGCGGCCAGTGCTCCTGCCCGGTCGCGCTGGACTGCAAGCACGCCGCCGCCGTCCTGGTCGTCGCGCGGCACCAGGCCGCCCTGCCCGCCCCGGAACGACCCGAGTGGGAGCGCACCCTGGACGCCCTGGTCGCCTCCCCCGTCCCTCCGTCGGGGGAGACTGCCGCCCCCCTGGCCCTGGAGTTCGGCGTGGAGAAGATCCCGGCGTTCCGCGGTTATCCCGGCCGCCAGGACCTGCGCATCCGACCCGCCCGGCCCGGTCGGCACGGGTCCTGGGTGCGCTCGGGCATCTCGTGGGAGGACCTGGACTTCGTGGCCCGGTCCTACCGGCCCGAGCACCGCGAGCTGCTCTTGCAGTTCCGCGCCGCGGCCGGGGCGGGGGCTCGCTACGCCCTGCCCCGCAACCCGTGGCTGTCGCTGGGGACGGTGACGGCGGCGTTCTGGGCGCTGCTCGACCAGGCCGCTGCCGTCGGTCTGACCCTGCTGGCGGAGAAGCCCCTGCTGGGCCCGGTCCGCGCGGCCGGACCGGCGCGGGTCGCGCTCGACGTCCGGCGCGCCGGAGCCGCCGGGCTGCTCGTCGGGCCGCAGGTCAGCCTGGACGGTCAGGTGCTGCCCCTGGTCAGTCTGGGGGTCCTCGGCGAGCCGGCGCACGGGCTCTTCCACCTGCCGCCGCCGGCGGAGGGTTCCGAGCCGCTCGTGGTGGCCCGGTTCGACCAGCTGCTGGGGAGGGAGCTGCGTCAGCTGCTGGTGGACGCCCGGCCGCTGCTGGTCCCGTACGGTGACGAGCCGCGCTTCCTGGCCGACTTCGTCCCCGAGCTGCGCCGCCGGGTGGAGGTCACCTCCAGCAACGCCTCCGTGGCGCTGCCCGCACCCCTGACCCCCCGCCTCCACCTGACCGTGTCCTTCCGCCCGGAGCACCGGGTGCGGCTCGACTGGGCCGTGTCCTACGGCGAGGGCGAGGGGGAGCGTCGGTTCGCCCTCGACGACGCCGTGGCGCCCCGCAGCGTCCGGCAGCCGGAGCAGGAGCGCCAGCTGGTCGCGGCGCTGAGCCTGCCGTACGCGGGCGTCCCGCTGCTGGGGGTGCCGGGCCCCGACGGGGGGCCGACGCCCGCCCCGCACGTGCTGCTCGAGGGCAGCGGCGCCCTGGTCTTCGTCGAGCACACGCTGCCGGGCCTGCCGGCTCAGGGGGTGCAGGTCGAGCTGCGCGGGGACGCCGTGGACTACCGCGAGAGCACCCGTGGTCCCGAGGTCGTGGTCTCCACCTCGGAGCGCGGGGACTCCGCCGACTGGTTCGACCTGCACCTCGAGGTCAGCGTCGAGGGGGAGAAGGTGCCCTTCGACGAGCTGTTCGTGGCCCTCACGCAGGGCCACGAGCACCTGATCCTGGCCAGCGGGGTCTACTCCGCGCTGGACCGGCCCGAGTTCACCCAGCTGCGTCACCTGATCGAGGAGTCCAAGGGCCTGCAGGACCATCCCGGGCCCGAGCTGCGGATCAGCCGCTACCAGGCGTCGCTGTGGGAGGAGCTGGTCGACCTCGGGGTGGTGGTCGAGGACTCCGCCCGCTGGGCGGCCACCGTCCGGGGGCTCCGGGCGGGCGGGGCGAGCGATCCGGTGCCGGTGCCGACCACGCTGGAGGCTGAGCTGCGGCCGTACCAGGTCGAGGGCTACCGCTGGCTGCACTTCCTCTGCACGGCGGGGCTCGGCGGCATCCTGGCCGACGACATGGGGCTGGGCAAGACCCTGCAGACCCTGGCCCTGGTCTGTCGACGG
This sequence comes from Friedmanniella sp., assembly GCA_025964935.1. Lineage (GTDB taxonomy): Bacteria > Actinomycetota > Actinomycetes > Propionibacteriales > Propionibacteriaceae > Microlunatus. The sequence goes on from JAOPXW010000403.1 coordinate 22,311, forward strand.
AAGGAGGAGGAGGAGCCGAGG
>JAOPXW010000416.1 GCA_025964935.1 Friedmanniella sp.
CGGTCCGACGCTACCGGGCGCGTACGGGTCCGAAGTGCAGCACGGTCTCGCCGTAGCTGCGGGACCAGGCGTCGCGGATGCCGTCGGGCCAGGTCGGGTCCGGGGTGCGGCGGGACCTCTCCAGCACGACCAGGCTCTCCTGCACCGCCCAGCCGTGCCGCAGCAGGTCGGCGACCACGGCCTCCAGGGCCCCGGTCGCCAGCTCGTACGGCGGGTCGGCGTAGACGAGGTCGAAGGGCTGGGGCGCGGCGGAGGCCGCCACCTGCTCGACCCGGTCGGTCCGGACCTGGACGCTCAGCTGCAGGTCCGCCGCGTTGCGCCGCGTGACCAGGGCGGTCCGGCGGTCGGCCTCGACCAGCAGCACCGGTCCCGCCCCCCGGCTGGCGGCCTCGAGACCCACCGCCCCGGAGCCGGCGAAGAGGTCCAGGAACGCCAGCCCGGCCAGGCTCTCGGCGGCCTCGGCGGACCCGCCGTCGTTCCAGGAGGTGAGCGCGGAGAACAGCGCCTCCCGGACCCGGTCGGTGGTCGGGCGGGTCCGGTCGCCGGGTGGCATGGTGAGCCGGCGGCCCCCGCGGGAGCCGGCGATGATGCGGCTCACGTGCGCTCCAGCCAGTCGCCGGCGGCCTGCAGCTCCATGAAGGTGACGGTGTCGGCCAGGCCGGGCTCGCTGAGCTCGGGGTCGGCGGCGATGCAGCGCTCGGCCAGCCCGCGGGCCGACCCGATCAGGTCGGCGTCGTCGAGCACCCGCAGCAGGCGGAGACCCGAGCGCACCCCGGACTGGCGCGCGCCCAGCACGTCACCCTCGCGCCGCTGCTCCAGGTCGACGTCGGCCAGGGCGAAGCCGTCACGGGTCGAGGCCACGGCGGTCAGCCGCTCCCGGGCCAGGCCGCCCTCGGGCGCGGTGGTCAGCAGCAGGCAGACCCCGACGTGGCCGCCCCGGCCGATCCGACCGCGGAGCTGGTGCAGCTGGGAGATGCCGAACCGGTCGGCGTCGCAGACCACCATCACCGAGGCGTTGGGGACGTCGACCCCGACCTCGATCACCGTGGTGGCCACGAGCACGTCGGTCTCCCCCGCGGCGAACCGACCCATCACCGCGTCCTTCTCCTCGCTCGGCAGCTGCCCGTGCAGCATCTCCACCCGCAGACTCGCCAGCGGGCCGGTGCTGAGCTCGGCGTACAGGTCCTCCACGGCCACCGCCGGCGCCTGGTCCGACTCCTCGGCCACCCCCTCGGGGGCGGGCTCGTCCCCGGCCGCGGTCTTGGCGGTGGCGGAGATCCGGGCGCACACCACGTACGCCTGACGGCCCTGCCCGACCTCCTCCACCACCCGCTGCCAGGCCCGGTCCACCCACCCCGGCTGCCGCCGGGTGTCCACCACCACTGTCGACACCTCGGCCCGGCCGGCGGGGATCTCGCGCAGCGTCGAGGTCTCCAGGTCCCCGAACACGGTCATGGCCACCGAACGCGGGATGGGGGTCGCCGTCATCACCAGCACGTGCGGCCGGGCGCTGGCCTTGGCGCTGAGGGCGGCCCGCTGCTCGACCCCGAAGCGGTGCTGCTCGTCGACGACCACGAGCCCCAGGTCGGCGAACTGCACCCCGGTGCCCAGCAGGGCGTGGGTGCCGATCACCAGCCCCGCCTCGCCGGACGCGGCCCGCAGCATCGCCTCCCGCTTGTGGGCAGCGGGCAGCGACCCGGTCAGCAGCACGATGCCGGTGGCGTGCTCGACCGCCCCGAGCATGCCGCCCTCGGCGAGGTCGCCCAGCAGCCGGGTGATGGTGGCGAAATGCTGGCCGGCGAGCACCTCCGTGGGGGCCAGCAGGGCCGCCTGCCCGCCGGCGTCGACCACGGCCAGCATCGCCCGCAGCGCGACCAGGGTCTTGCCCGAGCCGACCTCGCCCTGCAGCAGCCGCTGCATCGGGTGCGGCCGGGCCAGCTCGCCCATGATCTCCTCGCTGACCTCGACCTGGCCCGCGGTCAGGGTGAAGGGCAGCCGGGCGTCGAAGGCGTCGAGCAGACCTCCGGAGCGCCGCCGCCGCGGAGTGGCGCCGTGGGCGGCCGCGTCGGCCCGGCGGCGCGCCATGGTCAGCTGCAGGGCGAAGGCTTCGTCGAAGCGCAGCCGGTCCCGGCCCTGGTCGATCTCGGAGCGGTCCGAGGGCTGGTGCAGGGCGCGGAACGCCTCCTCCAGCCCGATCACCTCCGCCTCCTCCCGGACCCAGTCCGGCAGCGGGTCGGCGATCCCGGCCAGGGAGGCCAGGGCGAGCTGGGCGCAGTCGGCGATGGTCCAGGTCCGCAGCTTGCCGGTCGCGGGGTAGAGCCCGACCAGCGCGGCCCGGGAGGCGAGCGCCAGGTCGGCGTTGCGGACGCCGGAGCTGACCGCCGAGCCCTCCTCGTCGACCAGCACGAAGTCGGGGTGGGCCAGCTGGAGCTTGTGGTTGAACTCCTTCACCCGGCCGGCGAAGATCCCGCGGGCCCCGGGGGTGAGCTGCTTGGCCCAGTACTGGATCAGCCGGGGGGCACCGAAGAAGGTCAGCGTCAGCGAGCCCCGCCGGTCGGTGATGGTCGCCTCCAGCCGCGGCTTCTTGGTCGAGCGGTAGCTCCCGTCGGGCAGGTTGAAGGCCCGGGCGCTGGCCACCTCGGCCAGCACCGCCACCTCCTCGTCGGGCTGCAGTGTCGACAGGTCGCTGAGCTCCAGCCCCGAGAAGTAGCGCCGCGGGAGGTGGTGCATCAGGTCCCCCACGGTGCGGACCTTGAGCGTCTCGAACGGCTTGGCCGTCTTATCGCCCACCACCGTCTCCAGCCGGGCGGTCAGACGACGGTAGGTGTCGGTCCGCCAGTGCCGGTCGGCCGGCCGCGCGGCCGGGTCCTCCGCGACGCTGGGCGGGCTCATTCGAGCCCGACCAGGAGGAGGTAGCGGGCCTGTCCCCCGTCGATGACCTGGACGTCCACGCTGGGCGCGCGGCGGCGTACGCGGCGGGTCAGCTCACCGGCCAGCCCCGGCGGGGCGTCCGCCCCCAGGACCAGGGTCAGCAGCTCGCCCCCGGTCACCAGCAGCCGCTCCAGCACCCGGGTCGCGACGTCGGCGACCGAGACCCCGATCTCGACGAAGTCGCCCTCGACGATGCCCAGCACGTCGCCCGTGTCGCACCGGCCGGCCATGGTCATCGCCGGGCTCTCGGCCACGGTGACCCCGCCGTGCCGGGTGTGGCCGGCCGCACTGCTCATGGCCACGACCACCGACTCGAAGTCCGCCGTCGGCTCGTGCACGGCCATCGCGGCCAGACCCTGGACCTGGCTGACACTCGGGATGACGGCCACCCGCCGCCCCTCCGCCCGCAGCCGGGGGGCCGCGTGCCCGGCCACCTCCAGGCTCTCCATGTCGTTGGGCAGGATGACCAGGTCGCCGTCGACCGCCCGGGCCGCCTCGCTCAACGCCTCGGGGGTCAGCCGGCCACGGAGCCCCACCACCGGAGTCCCGCCGCTGGCCCGGACCGCCTCGGCGAGGCCGGCCCCCGC